>JALHLM010000098.1:0-8327 GCA_022844585.1 Pirellulales bacterium
TGATATGCCCGCGGACCTCGATGTCCTCGAAAAAGTCGAACTGCTCCGTGGAAGGGCGAATCGCATCTTGCATGGCTGCCTCGCGGAGAGAAGGATTCCACTGCTGGTTTCGACGCACATCCGGCGACGTAAGTTGGTGTGCGCCAAGCGACTTCACAATGCGGCCGGGAAATCCTATACTGAGGGCTTCCAAGCGCACAATCATCTCACGGCCACCGCCGTCCGACCCCGTCACGCAAGTATATGAGCGAGCAGGAAAAAGCGAGTAAGTGGGATTCCTTGGCGTCACTTTTGGGGATCACGCCTCCCTCCCCCACGCCGATCGAGCCAGCGCAACCGCCCCGACCGGCCCCGACTCCACCGTCGGCCCCCAGCCGTTCCTCGGCCAGCGCTCCGCCGCCGCGCCCGAAATCGAGCTGGTCGGACGTCGCCTCGGAACTCGGACTGCCGGCGCCGCCGAAGGCCCCGCCACGCCCAGTTCCGACGCCGCCACCGGTTGCCGAAGTCCCCGCCGCGCCTGCCGAATCAACGCCCCCTCCGGCGCGACCGACCTCACGCAGCTTGCCGCCCCCACGTCGCGAGCGCGCCTTGTCGCCGCTCAAGGCGGACGACCTGGAATTCTTCACGGACGTCCCCGACCTGCCCGAAGTACCAATCGTTTCGCACGTCGAAGAAATCGTCGAAGGCGACGAAGTCGGTGATTCCGCTCCCCCGCGCAGCAGCGAAGGGGGCGAGTCCGGCGAACAACGTCGCGGTCGCCGCCGTCGACGCGGTGGCCGAGGCGGACGTGACCGGGACGACCAATCGCGCGATCGCGGGCCCCGACCCGATCGGCCAGCCCGGGACAGCGGTCCTCGACCGGAGCGAGCAGAACGCGACAGTGTTCCCCGTCCGGAGCGGGAGAGCGGACCCCGTCCGGAACGAGTTGGCCGCGACAGCGCACCGCGACCGGAACGAGCCGACCGGGATCGCCCGCGCAGGCCACGTACACCAGAACCCATTTCGGACGCCCCACCGGTCTCGGATTCATTTCCGCGCGAGCTGGATGACGATCTCGACTTCGACGTTCGCGACGAGATCGATACCGAACTGGACGATCCTTCGATCGTCGAATCCGACGCCGCCGATGCCAACGGCACGGTCGAAGGCGCCCCCGAAAAGCGTCGCCGTCGCCGCCGCCGTCGTGGTTCTGGCCGCAAGAGCCGCGAAGGCGCCGCCGCGCCCGATCCCGCCACGGGCGAAGCCCCGCCTGCGCGTCCGCGACGCCCCGCGCGCAGCGAGCGCGAGGACAAAGTCATTGAATCGAGCGAAGAATCGTCCGCGTTCGAGCCCGATGACGAGGACGAATTGGCGCTCGCCGGAGTGGACGACGATCACGACGATGATGATCGCGCCAAACACCGCGCGATCCCCAGCTGGCAAGACGCCATCGGCATGATCGTCAGCGCCAACATCGAAGCCCGTTCAAAACGCCCAGCATCCGCCGCCGGCGCCCCGCGTGGTAGAGGCCGCGGCGGGCGAGGCGGAAGAGGACGACCACGCGGAAAGTGATTGCCGCTGAGGTCGCTTTTGGCACTGCCCGATCGGGGCTCACACGTCGGTGCTGTCGTGCGCTTTAGTCGGCTGCTGGGCAAACTGATTGCAGCCAGTCACGCTGAACGAAGAACGGTCCGCCGCTGAAACCATGATCCTCGTGCGTGTGCACCATGGTCCATGCAAAGTCGATGGGTGCGATGAAGAACTCCGCCATGCGGAATGCTCCCAGAGGAACCAAAGCTCCAGTGCAGTCAAATGCGCTCGACAAACGCATTGTGACATGGATTGGCAGTCCCTCGACGTTCGAAGCGAACGGCACGATTAGATAGTTGTTGCAGATCTGCTCTAGATACGCGTGCTCGGCCCTTGCGCCTTGTCGAAGCCGAGGACGTCCGGCGAAAGCTTTCGCATATACGTTGCGCCATTGGCGCTCCGCAGCGTGTCGCGCGGAATCTTCCAACTGCGTCCATTCGACACCGTGAATGTGCAAAAAATCGCATAGTTCGTCGTCATAATTCATTGAACTAACGTCGATTTTCTCCGCGTCTCCGCGTCTCCGCGCCTCTGCGGTTCAAAACGAATGACGCTGTTTCCTTCCCCGATGCAGTCCCTGATCGATCGCCACGGCTGCGATAATAATCGCGCCGATCAGTAGCTTCTGCACGGGGTTGCTCATCCCCGCGTAGACGCAGCCGCTGCGGAGTGTCGTCATTGTTAGCGCGCCGATGATCGAGCCCAGGATGCTGCCGCGACCGCCGCTCAGGCTGCCGCCGCCGATTACCACCGCGGCGATCATATCGAGCTCTAGCCCCTCGCCGCTCGTGGGGTTGCCCTGAGCGCTCAGGTTATTGAAATCAAAGATGCCGGCCAGCGCCATGAACACTCCGCCGAGGGCGTAAATGGCAATCTTCATCCGCGGCACATTCACGCCGCATAGCCGCGCCGTCGGCTCATTCGAGCCGATGGCAAACACGTAGCGTCCAAACACCGTGTAGCGCATCACTGCCGCGAGCAGTATGCCCAACAGCACGACGATCCACACGCCGTAACAAACGAGTTGCCAAGGTGAAGTTGGCGCATCCAGCAGCGTCGTGAGCCAGTCCGGCACGTGATCGCCGACCACCATGACCTTCTTTTGATCCGCCAGCCATTCCGCCATCCCGCGATAAATCAGCATCGCGCCGAGCGTCACGATAAACGGCACCAAGCGCAGCCCCGTGATCAACACGCCGTTCAACGCCCCTGCGGCCGCCCCAGCAAGTAACACGAAAAACACCGCCAGCGCCACGGGCAAGCGATCGAGCGCCAGCGCCTGCCAGGCCGCCGCTATGCGCGGGTAATCGTCCAAACAAGCCGGCACTTCGCGCCGTAACAGCACCGCCAGCAGCACGCTGGTGAGCGCAATCAGCGAGCCAGCGGAAAGATCGATGCCCCCGGAAACGATAATCACCGTCATCCCCAACGCGCCGACGCCCACGATGGCCGTTTGCTTGGCGATGAGCTGCAATTGATGCGTCTTCAGAAAAGGATTGTCCGGCTTCCAGATCAAGTGATAAGCCTGAATCACGCTCAACACGACGAGTAGACCGACAAATGGCGCAAGAAAGCTCCAAGCGCGCGACGCCAGCGTCTGCGCCGTCCGCGCGCCGAGGGATCCAAGTGTGCGTTGATCGTCAGTCATGTTAACTTCACCCACAGTAAGTTCGACGTAGGGTGCCATTGGCGGCTTGTCCGCCAGTGTTGGAGTGGGGCCCGCTAGCTCTACCAAATCCGCACTGGCGGACAAGCCGCCAGTGGCACCCGTCGCTTAGTTTATTCCGCCAACGTTCTCAGGCGCCGCGATTTCGCGCCCCGTGGCGCAGTGCATGATACTTTCAGCGTCCCAGGCGTCCGCCGAGCGCACTTCGCGCAACCGACCGCGGCACATCACGCCGATCCGATCGCAGACGTTTAGCAGTTCCGGCAGATAGGAACTGACCATGATGATCGCTTTGCCGCTCGACGCCAACTCCCCGAGCAGTCGATAAACCTGCGCCTTGGCGCCGATATCGATCCCCCGTGTCGGCTCGTCCAGCAGCAACACGTCGGCCTGTTGATGCAGCAGCCGGGCGATGGCCACCTTCTGCTGATTGCCGCCCGAGAGTTGCTCCACCGCCTGCCGCGGCCCCCAGGCTTTGCAGTCTAACCGGCGCATCCAGCCGGCGACGTCCCGCTCTCGGGCCCGCAGATTCAACCAGCCGAATCGCGAAAACGGCGACAACTTTGACAACGTGAGGTTGTCGGCAATCGACAGCCCGACGGCAAGCCCTTCCGATTTGCGGTCTTCGCTCACTAAACCGACGCCCCGCGCGATGCTGTCCCCGGCGGCCCCGCGCAATTGTCCGTGGCGGACGAGGCGCACACGCCCCGTGCGGATCGGCTCCAATCCATATAGGCAGCGCACGAGTTCACTGCGACCTGCGCCGACCAGCCCCGCGAGCCCAAACACTTCCCCGGCGCAGAGATCAAAGTCGACGTCGCGCGGCGATTCCCGGCCGCTCAATCCTTTGACTTCTAACACAACGTCGCCCGGTTGACGCTTGGCGTTGGGAAACAACTCTTCCAACTGGCGACCGACCATGGCGCGGACGATCGCGTCGAGCGTCGTGTCGCGCAAATCGCCGTTCGACGCGACGCGGCCGTCGCGTAACACCGTGTACCGATCGCTGACCGCGGCGACCTCTTCGAGGAAATGGCTGATATACACGATCGCCATGCCGGACGCGCGCAGTTCGCGAATCACCTCGAACAGCCGTCGCGTATCATCTTCGGTCAGCGAACTCGTCGGTTCGTCAAAAACCATCACCCGGGCTTCGGAGACGAGCGCGCGAGCAATCTCCACAAGCTGCTGTTGCGCAATTGGTAGACTGCCGACCGGAACATCCAACGGCAACTCCGCCTGCCCCAATCGCGCGAGCGCCGCGCGCGCCAGTCGGCGATGCTCCGCGGCATTCACCACGCCAAACCGTCGCAGCTCCCGCCCCAGCAGGATATTCGCCTCGACGGAGAGATGCGGCGCGAGGCTCAACTCCTGATGAATCATCGCCACGCCGGCCTGCCGTGCCGCCGCCGGGCCATTCGGAGCATACGTCTTGCCATCGAGCGCCATCGCCCCGGCGTCCGGCGCATGAATCCCGGCCAGCACCTTCATCAACGTCGACTTGCCGGCCCCATTCTCGCCAATCAGCGCATGCACTTCGCCCGCATTCACCGCCAGCGAAACATCCGCCAACGCCTGCGTCCCGCCAAACCGCTTCGCAACGCCGGACATGGAGAAACGAGGTTCGTTCATGGCAGCCGGCGATTAAGATTTGGCCCGCGAAGCACGCGAAATGACGCGAAAAAGAAACTGGTTGGTTCACAGAACACACGGAAAAACACGGCATGGGGCCGTAGGACGCAAGCGATCTTTCATCGATGACAATCGCGATCCGTCGAAATGTTCGTGGTCAGCGCGATAACGGAAAACAAACCCCTCCTCCCACCTTCCGTGTCATTCCGCGTATTCCGTGGACAATTCCTACGTCCTGCCCTTTCGTGTGTTTGGCGTGTTTCGCGGGCAACCCTATTTCGAAGCCTCCGGCTCCAGCAGCTTCCGCACTTCCGGGTCGCGGCAGTTTTCGGTCGTCGCCAGCAACTCGCCGGTTTCCATCCGCGGTGGCACTTCGCGGCCTTGCAGCTTGTCGCGCATCAGCTTGACCGATTCGTAGCCCATCTTCACCGGGTCTTGCAGGATCGTGGCGTGCAAGTCTCCCTTTTCGAGTCCGTCAATCAACTTCGCGCCGGCGTCGAACCCGACGAGCTTGACCTTGCCCGCCAGGCCGCGCGGATCACGGCGTAGCGCCGTCAACATGCCGGCGGCCGTGGACTCGTTGGGACAGAATATTCCATCGACCGCATCACCGTGGTTGAAGAGGATCTGCTCGCCAAGCGCGATCGCCCTATCTTCTCCTGCGCCGGCGTAGTCGTCGAAGATGATCTTGATTTCCGGATGTTTCTTGAGCGCATCCAAGAAACCCTGCTCGCGTTGTTCTGTGCTTTCCGAACTCAGGGCATAGCGCATCAACACGACTTCGCCCTTCCCGTCGAGCAAGCGCGCTAATTCTTCGCCCGCCATTTGTCCGCCGTGGTAGTTGTTCGTCGCGACGTAACTGACGGTGCCTTCGCTGTTCGTTAATGCCGAGTCGAAGATCAGCACTTGGATGCCCGCCTTCATCGCTCCATCAAGCGGTTTGCGCAGCGCGTCAGCGTCGAGAGGCGCCACGCAGATGCCGTCGTAGCCGTCGGCGACGAAGTTCTCGATCATCGAAATCTGATCGTTCAAATCCGCTTCCGACAACGGACCTTTCCAGGTGACTTCGACGTCATTGAATTCCGCTTCGGCCCGCCGCGCGCCGGCCTCGACCGACTTCCAGAACTCGTGCGACGCCCCCTTGGGAATCACCGCGATGCGGAGCTTCTTCGTGGCCGTGTCGCCTGAGCCGGAAGACGCGTTGTTCGTCGACGTGGGACTACCGCAACCGCAGGCCAACAGCAGCGCAACGGCGCACACCGAGAAGAGACGCGAACGCATGGCAAATTCCGTGAAGGTGTGGGAGGCGCGAACCGGCGGAACGCTGAACAGCGACGCCGCACAGGCTGCCGGAATCACGCGGAAAAGCAGCGACCCACGGCACGGTCGAGCATACAAGCCAAGCCAAGCGGAAACAAGCTGCCGCATGAAGGTGAAGTGGGATCCTCAACACCAACCCGAAGCGCCAGCGAGGGGGAAAAGGCGTTCCACCTCAGCGCCATATCGCGCTGAAGCCAGCGTCAACTCCCCCTCGCTGGCGCTTCGGGTTGGTGTTGAGAAGCAACATAAAAAAAGCAGGCCACGCGAAAATCGCGTGGCCTGCGTGCAATACAAGTTCAGCGTTGCTACCGTCGCGACTAATCGCGGCCAAGCAAAGCTGGTGCGAATTAACGCGACCAACCACCGCCGCCTCCGCGGCCGCCGCCACCACCGCCGTAACCGCCGCCTCCGCGGCCGCCACCACCACCACCACCGTAGCCGCCACGACCACCGCCACCGCCGCCGCCGCCACGCTCTTCACGCGGACGGGCTTCGTTCACGGTCAACGGACGGCCGTCGTGCTTCTGGTCATGCAGGCCGTCGATGGCCGCTTGGGCTTCATTGTCCGCGCCCATCTCGACGAAGCCAAAACCCTTGCTCCGTCCCGTGTCGCGGTCTTGCACCACTTGGGCGCTTGTCACCCTGCCGTACTGCGAAAACAACTGCTCCAAATCGGCACTGCTAACATTGTAGCTGAGGTTGCCGACATACAAACGCTTGCCCACGAAAGATCTCCTGTGCGAGGGCAAATTCGACCCGCTTGCTGCTTTCCGGGTCTCGATCGAAAGGGACCGACGCTGTGGTCCGACAGGGTGATGTGCGACAGACCGAACCGACCGGCGATACAAAACCAGGCGTCTTTCTGCAAACACGAACCAACCAACATGAAATATAGCGGGCAGTCTACGCAATGTACACGCCGAACGAGGGGATTTTGCCAGGAATTCCAGCCAGCAGATCAGGACGTTCTGGTCGGGTTAAGCGGACCCGGCGCACAACCGGAAATCGCGCACTTTAACTTGACCTGGCGCTCCCAGTCGTAGATTATCCGGCCCCGCTTCAGATTCCGTCTCCACGCGACAAGGACGTCGACCCATGTCTCACCTCTGGCCGTCCGCGATCAAGGCGTCGTTTAGCCTGGCTTTACTCAGCGTAACCATTGGCTGCGCATCGCCTTATCATGCGGATCGCGGCGCATTGGTCGGTGGCCTGCTGGGTGCTGGTACCGGCGCAATCGTCGGCAACGCCGTCGGCGACCCTCTGGCGGGGGCCGCGATCGGCACTGGCGTGGGCGCATTGAGCGGCGCGGCGATTGGCTCAGGCATGGACGAAGTTGAGGCCAAGAATCGCGCCCAAATCCAAGCCCAACTCGGCCAACCGGTGGCCACCGGCGCGGTCACGATGGCCGACGTCGTCGCCATGACCCGCGCCGGCGTCGACGAGCCGCTGATCGTCAGCCACATTCAGGCGCACGGATCCGCCCGGCCGCTCACCGCCGGCGATCTTATCTCACTGAAGCAAGCGGGCGTCTCGCCGAACGTCATTCAACAACTCCAGAACTCTCCGCCGCCCGCGATGATGCCAGCGACACCGGTGAGCTACGTCGCCGCGCCCGCGCCGGTGTACGTGGAGGAAATCCACTACGCCCCGGCCTGCCACCCGTGCTACCCGCACTACCGTCACCGCCCTAATTTCGGCTGGGGCTTCTCCTACCACGGCCACTAACGGACAACCTCCGTTTCTCCCGCGATATCGGCGGGCGAGGTCTGTGATCTCGTGGTTCGACACGACTCAAAAGGAACCACGAAAGGCACGAAAAACACGAACAGTTGGAATTCATGGCAATGCTATGGCCGACCATCGACGGTGATGCGTTGGGCCGACATCCATTTCTTGATGAAAAGCAAGCCGAGTAATCAGAAGTCGTTCGTGCCTTTCGTGTCTTTCGTGGTTGACCTCGGTTCCTCCCGTGACCTCGGCCGCACATTCCACAAACGCGGATTCTCCACCGGCCGCGCCAACACCTGTCACGGTTGGCATCTCAGCGCGACCGATCGCGCATTTGTCGCAATCGATACATCAGGCCATCACTATCCCTGCGCTCAATGCAATCGGATCGCCCTTGGCCTGTTTTCTACCC
>JALHLM010000098.1:8337-14044 GCA_022844585.1 Pirellulales bacterium
ATGGAGAAAATCGGCTCAAGCCCGAGACTTTCCCCCGCTTGCCTGTGTTCTATATTTCGACAGCCTTGCTCCCCAGGCAATCTTGTCTTTTCGAATCACTCGATTCCTTGCAGTCAGCGGAGCGCATATGTTGAAGCAATTCAGTTGGGCGGCGGCGTTGTTGTTAGTCCCGATGCACGCGGCCATCGTTCGGTCCGCGGAACCGGCCAGATCGGCCGCGCCGGAGCAACTTTCCGCGACGGCGCTCGAGGCGCTCGTCTCCGGCATCGCCTTGTACCCGGATCCCTTGGTCGAACAAATCTTGCTGGCGTCGCAGCATCCGTTGGCATTGCACCAGGCGGCGGAAGCGTTGAACGGTACGCTGCCGCCGGACGTCGCGGCCTTGGCGGCCCAGCAATCGACCGACAGCGTCGAGTATCTGAAGCAATACTCTGACGTGCTGTTGCAGTTGGACGAACAACTCGCCCTGACCTCGCGATTGGGCGTCGCCTACCGCGTGCAAGCCGAGGATGTGTGGAACGCGATCGCGGCCGTTCGTGTGGCATATGAAACCGCGCTGGCCGAACAGGCCGTGGGTGAAGAAACGACATCCAGCGGCGGCGGTTCGACCGCAGCCTATCCGATCTACGGCGGTTGGGTCGCTCGCAGTTTACTCGCGGCCGGTGCAATTCACGAACTGAATGAATATCGCTACGACCAATACGCGAACACGACGACCACCACCGTCACCGGACCGAACGGAGAGTCGGCGACCGTCACCACGACCGGTTCGAGCGCCACCTATGAGAACGGCGCGACCACGGTGACAGCCGGCTCGGGCTCTACCACGGTTACCGGTCCGAACGGCCAGAGCGCGACCGTTACGGGCGGCGGCGTGGGCGGCTCGACAACTGTCGGCGACACAACCTATGCAGGCGCAGCCGGCGCTGGCACGGTGACTGGACCGCAAGGGCAGTCGGTCACCGCCGCCGGTGCCGCGCATGGATCGGTGACCCAAACCGAAAACGGCGTGCAAACCCAGTCGCAAGCCAGCGGCGCGTACACGACCAGTACCGGCGCTTCGGGCCAAGGCACGCACAGCGGTTCATCGACCGCGACGCAAAACGCCGACGGCTCCACGTCCTGGACGCACACTAGCAGCAACAGCGGCTCCGGCACGAACGGTTCCGGCAATGTCACGCATACCGGCAGCGGCACCGCCACCGGCGACGGCAGCGGCAACTTTCACGGCGAAACCACCGTGAACGCCAACGGCAACTCTGTCTCCACCGAAACCACGGCCGGCAACGGCCAGGCTTCAACGACCGTGACCAACAACAACTCCGGGGCGTCGAACACCTACACCGCCGGCGACGGGCAGATCGAAAACGCTCCCTCGCAAAGTAGCGACGCGAGCCGCCAGCAGCAGTCGACGAATGCGAAGTCGCAAGGAACACAAGGCTCGACGCGCGACTGGAGCCAAATGAACCGCGACCAGATTTCCCAAGCCAGCCAGGCAATGAAGCAGAGCTGGGGCCAACTCGGCAGCCAATTGCAAAGCCGCACCGGCACGCAAGCCGCAAACGCCCGCATGGAGAAGGCGGGTGCGACCAGCAAGAAGTTGACCAGCGGCGCAGCAAACCCCGGCAATCGCGGCGCCAAGGTCAATGCCAACCAACGACCCTCGCAGAATAAGCCATCCCGATCCAACGGCCAGCGCGGTGGAGGCGGCGGCGGAGGAAGAGGCGGCCGCGGCGGTCGCCGCTAGGCCAAGTAGGCAACAAGAATTCGAAACGGCCGGCGCAAAGCAACCAGCGCCGGCCGTTTTTGTTGATTCACCACGGAGGGCACGGAGAACACGGAGTGACAGCGACTATGCTCATTGGAACCGCGGAGGCGCAGAGACGCGAAGAAAGTTGAAGAGAGATTGAACGCTGCGTATTTGGGTGAGACACTGCCATGCCACATACAGGTGACGCAGTCCCGATTCTCACAGAATCAAACTCACACTCACTCCCCCCTCCTCCTCCTCAATCCTCTCTGCGTCTCAGCGCCTCTGCGGTTCAGAATAATTGGTCATCTCCTCCCTCCGTATTCTCCGTGCCCTCCGTGGTGAATCACGCGATCAACCGATGCGCTCCACGTCGACCGCACTAACTCGCTCCAGCGCTCGCTTCGCATCAATCCGCGCCGGCAGTAGTTCCACCAGATTCTCCGCCGCCGCGGCCATGCCGATGCGGACCGCTTCCACCATCGAGCCACCGGCGCGCAATCCCCAGGCAATTCCGGCCGTCAGTACGTCACCGCAGCCGATCGGGTTTTCAATCTTCTCCACCGGGCAAGGAGTGAAGCGATACGCCTCTTGAGCCGAAGCCAACAGCGTGGCGCCAGCGCCGTCGCTGGCGAGCACCCACTGAGCTCCTTTCGCAACCCAATCGCGCATCGCCGCGATCACGTCACTCTCGCTGGCGAGCTTGCGTCTCACGGTCATCTCCAACTCTTCGCGATTCGGCTTCACCAGCAGTGGTTGGCGCGGCAGCGTGGCCAGCATCTCCGGGCCGCGGATATCGAGGATCAATTGATTCCCCGGCACGTTGCCACGATCAATGAGGTCGAGAAAATAGCTCGACGGCGCGCCCGCCGGCAGCGATCCGGAAAACACAATATACGCAGCGCCATGCAACGCCGGCGCGAACGCTTCGGCGTACATGTGCAACTCGTCTTCAGTCAACGCATGCGCATTCTCGACCAATTCCGTCGTGCGCCGCGGATTCCGCTCGATGACCGTCGTGCAGACCCGCGTCGCCGCGCGGGTAAACACCCACCGCGCGGGCACATCAAGCTCCTCAAACTCGCGCTCAATCGTCCGTCCCGCCAGGCCGCCGAGCGGCGCAATCGTCAGCAGCGGCCCGCCAAGTCGCGCCAGCGCGATCGCCACATTCAACACCTTGCCCGAGGCGCACCACCGTACATCCAGCGCGCGGTTGACCTCGCCGGGACGCAGAACGTCGTAAATCATGATCTGCTGATACGCAGGCGTCAGTCCAGCGACGACGATCATAGGTTTTCCTCCAGGATCCGCAGCAATTCGTCGTCCGAAAGTGTGCGCGGATTGCCGCTCATGCTATTGCCACGCGAGCCCGCGGCAAGTTCCGAAAGTTGTTCGCGCCGCACGCCCAGCGAGGACAGCCGCGCGGGAATGGAAAACTGTGGCCCGAGACGCTCGATCTCCGCAATCAAGCGATCGGCGTCGTCCATACCAAGCTGCTGCGCGAGCGCATCCAACGACTCGCGGCAAATCGACAGATTGGTCTTGAGCGCAATAGGCAACATCACCGCGCAAGCCAACCCATGCGGCGCACCGACCATCGCGCCAAGCGCCGCCGCCACCCCATGCGCCATGCCCAGCCCAGAGTTCGCCAGCGCGATGCCGGACAACAATGCCGCTTCGCTCATCGCCAGGCGCGCAGTGATTGAAGCGCCATCGCGATACGCTTCAGGCAGCGCCGGCAGCGCCAGCCGCAATCCCGCGACGCACAACTGCCGCGTCACTTCATTCGCGCGCGGCGTGAGATAACTTTCCAACAACTGCGTAATCGCATCCATCCCCGAATGCGCCGTGACCAACGGCGGCGCATGCATCGCCAACTCGGGATCGATCAATACGGCGCGCGGCAATAACCCGTCATGTCGCAGACTCTTCTTGCACGGCGGATCGGCGCAGGAGATGACGGCGTTGCGCGTCGCTTCAGAACCCGTGCCGCCGGTGGTCGGAACGGCCAGGATTGGCAGCGGCGGATGCGGCAACGCCAGCCCGCGACCGACGCCTTCCAGATAGTCGCGCACGGAAGTATCGTCGCCGGTGACCGCCATCGCCGCGACGACTTTCCCCAGGTCGATCGCCGCCCCGCCGCCGATCGCAATCACCAGATCACCGGGACCAGGATCGAACTCGAACACTTCATCCGCCGCGCGATCCACATCCTCAATCGTCGGTTCACCGCGCGACTCAATCGAAGCGATGACTTCAACATCCTGTGCTGCGAGAAGTTCGGCAAGTTCTTCCAGCACGCCCAGCCGCTTCAACGTCTGCGAACCATGCACCAAGAACACACGGCTGCCGAGCGATCGCGCCAGCGGCCCAATCTCCGATCGCGCGCCGGCTGCGCACACAATACGTGCGGGCAAGCGCAGATCAAATCGTACAACGTCGGGCATGCAGATGTTTTATCCGCGCCGCGCCGGCCGGTCGAGCCGAGCGGCGCGATCAGGCGTACAACTCCGCTACTTGACGGCCAAACTTCAATCCCGATACTCGAAACCATGCGCCGGCCCTGAGGCGATTTTTCAGGCCAAGGCGGCGAACCATCCGCGAGAGGGACTAATTGCCATGCGACGCGCGAAGATTTCCATTATTGGCGCCGGAAACGTCGGCGCCACCACGGCGCATTGGTGCGCCGCCGCCGAATTGGGGGATGTCGTACTCCTCGATATCCCGCAAACCGAGGACATGCCGCGCGGCAAGGCGCTCGATCTGATGCAGGCCTCGCCCATCGTGGGCTTCGATTCCCGCATCGTCGGCACCAACAGCTACGACGACACCGCCAAGAGCGACGTCGTGGTCATCACCGCCGGTATCCCGCGCAAGCCAGGCATGAGCCGCGACGATCTGCTGGGCACGAACGCCAAAATCGTCGGCGCCGTCGCCGCGGAAGTGAAGCGGACCAGCCCCGAGGCGATCATTATCGTCGTCAGCAACCCGCTCGACGCCATGGTCACACAGGCCTGGAAAGCGAGCGGATTCCCCACCAACCGCGTGATCGGCCAGGCCGGTGTGCTCGACACTGCGCGATATCGCACATTCCTGGCCATGGAGCTAGGCGTGAGCGTCGAAGATGTCTCCGCGCTGTTGATGGGCGGACACGGCGACACGATGGTTCCCATGCCCAGTTGCACTTCGGTCGGCGGCATTCCGATCACGCGATTGCTCGATCCCAAGCGGCTCGATGAAATCGTCACCCGCACACGTAACGGCGGCGCGGAAATCGTCGGCCTGTTGAAGACCGGCAGCGCCTACTACGCCCCCGCTGCGGCCGTCGCGCAAATGGTGGAAGCAATCGTGCGCGACAAAAAACGATTGATTCCCTGCGCCGCGTATTGCGACAAGCAATACAGCGTCGGCGGCTACTTCGTCGGCGTGCCGGTCGTGCTCGGCAAGGAAGGCGTAGAGCGCGTCGTGGAGATTGAACTCACCGCCCAGGAAAAGGCGGATTTCCAAAAGAGCGTCGAAGCCGTGAAAGAACTCGTCGCGGCGATGCAGAAAATCAGCGCGTAGCAAGTCAACCTGTTTACCAAGTCTTTTGTAGCCGGCCTCTGTGAGGCCGGTGGAGTAGACGCGGTTGACATCGAACACGTCGTTTGTGGACGATTTGCTAGCACTGCTAGCATCCGAATCGCACGGCGCGCGGCCTTAGAGGTTGACACCGGTTCCTCGCCAACTGTAAATTCCCACGCGGTGCGGGCTGCGGTGAAATCCGCGGTTCGCCCGACGAAATGAGCCGCTCAATCAATCGGGGCCAGCCGGGAGTCGATCGTCGAAGCAATCCCACAAACCTTCGCCGATCCGTTGACGTAGCGATGGAGTAGGCATCGCGGAGCCGCCGCACGCAGCCCAACGCGGCAGTTCCTTTCACCACTTCCAGACGGAGATTGAATGAACCGCCTTGAT
>JALHLM010000099.1 GCA_022844585.1 Pirellulales bacterium
TACGACGTCGACATCGCTCATGACGGACCGAGCGCCCTGGAATTGGCGGAGCGCGTCGTTTACGACCTGGCACTCTTGGACCTGAAAATGCCCGGCATGGACGGGCTGGAGTTGTATCGCGAGTTGCGTCGCATCTCGGCAGGCACCGTCGCGATCATTGTCACGGCCTATGCCAGTCGGGAAACAGCGGCAGCGGCGCTTAACTCCGGCGCATGGCGAGTGCTTCCCAAACCGGTTGATGCCGCGCAACTTCTTGAGCTTGCGGTGCAGGCGCTGGACGAGCCGCTGATCTTGATCGTCGATGACGATGAGGACCTCTGCCAATCGCTATGGGACGTGTTTCGACACGAGGGCTACCGCGTTTGCATGGCGCATGACGTCGCCGATGCCGAGAGACGCGTGTTGCAACGCGATTTTCAAGCAGTGCTCGTGGACATGAAGCTGCCGAGCGGCCAGGGGAACTCAGTCGTGGAGCGCATCCGTAAGGATTGCCCTTCCGCACGGACGATTGTCGTCACTGGCTTCGCCCATGAGATGAGCGACTGCGTTCAAGTGGCAGTCTCTGCGGGCGCCGACGCGGTATGTTATAAGCCGTTCGACGTCGCCGCGCTCTTGAAAACCGTTCAGCGACTGGTGACGACGTGATCAACGGCGATACCACTTGGGCATTGCCCACGATGCTCGATGAGCGGCGTGCGCAAACGACGGCGCCGTTGGTCGTCGTCGTAGAGGACGACACAGACACGCAGGCGAATCTTCAGGACATCCTGGAGTTGGACGGCTTTCAGGTCGAAACGGTCGGCACTGCCGCTGAGTTGCGAGACCGGAAGGACTGGGAGAACGTCGCCGCGACCTTACTTGACCGGCGTTTGCCGGATGGCGACGCATTGGAATTGATCCCGTATTTAAAGGCCGTTGCGCCGCGGTCGGCGATCGTCGTGATCACCGGTTACGCGGATGTGGACAGCGCCGTGACCGCCCTGCGACTCGGCACGGCCGACTACATCCTCAAACCGATCAACGCGGAAGCGCTGCGGGCGTCGCTACGACGAATCGCCGAGCAACGACACGCGGATCAGGCGCTGCGCGATAGCCGCGCGCAGTTGCGGCAGGAACGGGATTTTGTCGATAGCTTGATCGAGACGGTGCCCAGCGCGGTGGTGCTCCTGGATGCGCAGGGAAAGATCATCCGGTTCAATCGTTGGCTCCAAGAGGCGAGCGGCTATTGTCTCGACGACGTTAAGGGAGATGATTGGTTCGAACGATTTGTGCCAGGCATGGACCGCGATGTCATCAAACATGTATTTGACAACGTACTGTCGGCCGGCGGCATTGTCGAGCACACGAACGAGATTGTTGCGCGCGACGGTCGTCGGATTGAGATTCGTTGGTTTTCCAAGGCATTGCGAGGTCCCGATCAAGCGTTGATTGGCGTATTGGCCAGCGGCCAAGACGTAACGGCGCTGCGTCGCGCCCAAGAGAAGGCCGTGCAATCCGAGCGGCTCGCCGCCGTGGGCCAGGCGATGGCCGGGCTCGTCCACGAAAGTCGCAACGCGTTGCAACGTTGTCTCGCCTGCACGGAACTACTGGCCGTCGAACTGGAAGATCATCCGGAGGCGATGGTGCTGATTCAGCGCATTCAACGCGCACAAAGCGACCTGCATTTGCTGTTCGAAGAAGTACGTCAGTATGCGGCGCCGATCTTGTTGAACCGTGGCGCCTGCGACTTGCGTAAACTCTACTTGAGGGCGTGGGAAGACCTGGCGCCCTTGCACCTGGAGAAGCAACTGACGTTTCAGGAGCAGTGCGACGGCACTTCCTGCTCCTGCGACGCCGACGCATTTCGTTTGACGCAGGTGTTTCGTAATGTGCTCGAAAATGCCATGCAAGCCTCGCCCGCCAACGGCATCGTGGGTATCGAATGTCACCTTGGTGAGTTCAACGACGAACCGGCCTATTGCCTGCGGTTTCGCGACCAGGGGTCCGGAATTCCCTTGGAGGCCCGCACGCGAATCCTCGAGCCTTTTTACACGACGAAAGCGAAGGGCACAGGACTAGGCATGGCGATTTGCAAGCGGATTGTCGACGCGCACGGCGGCGCGATTTCGATCGGCGAAGCGCCGGGCGGCGGCGCGGAAATCGCGATCACCATTCCTCGAGGGACGCGATGAACCCTCCGCTGCGAATCGCGGTCGCCGATGATGAAGCCGATATGCGAGACTTTGTGGAACGCATCTTGCCGCAGGCAGCGACGAACAACTCGCATTTCGCTGTTTGCAACGGTTTGCCGAAGAGCGCGACGTGAAGTTGCTCGATGCTGCGCTTTCGATCATCGCTTGGGAGAAGCCTCCGCTGCCATCGTAGCGACCATAAGTTTTCGTTCGAGCGCCACGCTGTCATGCACTATTGCTCGGTTGCGTGAATCTTGTACTTATCGAGCAGGCGATACAGGCTACGGCGGCTCATTCCCAAGACCCTCGCCGTACGCGCTTTGTTGCCGCGTTCGCGCTTCAGAATCTCCAGGACGTGCGCGCGTTGCACGGCTGAGAGCTCGACGTTATCGGACAATTCTTCGCGCGTCGCCTCCAACGGACGGTCCGTAAGCTCCGAGGGCAGATCCTCGAGCAAGATTTCGCCATCGTCCGCCAGAATCTTGGCTCGTTCGATGACGTTGATCAATTGACGAATGTTGCCCGGCCAGTCGTAGTGTTCCAAGGCGCGCATCGCCTCGTCTTCGATCTTCCACTCCGAGCCCAGAAAATGCTTGACGAGCAGGGGCACATCGCTCATACGCTCGCGCAGCGGGGGAAGCTTCAAGGACATCACGTTGATGCGGTAGTAGAGATCTTCGCGGAAGCGCCCGGCCTTCACTTCCGCGGCCATGTCGCGATTCGTGGCCGCCAGCAAACGTACGTCGACGTGCCGCTCGCGAATCGAGCCGACGCGCCGCATCGAGCCGTCTTCCAAGACTCGAAGCAACTTCACCTGCAAAGTGCCCGTCATCTCGCCGATTTCATCGATGAACAGCGTACCGCCGTCGGCCACTTCGAAGAAGCCAGGCTTGTCGCTGATGGCGCCGGTGAAAGAACCCTTCTCGTGGCCGAACAGCTCGCTTTCCAACAGCGACTCGGGCAGCGCGGCGCAATTGATCACAACCAACGGCTTGTTGGCGCGCAAGCTGCAGCGATGCAACGCGCGGGCGACCAATTCCTTTCCCGTGCCACTTTCCCCCTGGATCAAGATCGCCTTGTCCGTCGGACCGGCCCGTTCGATGAGTCGCCACACTTCCTTGAGCGCCGGCGATTCGCCGATCGTTCCCGGCTGCACTTTTTGGCGATCCAGCAGCGTTTTGAGCTGGATGTTTTCCTTGGTGAGCTTCCAACGCTCCGTCGCCTTTTCCACTAAGGCATCCAACTCGGCCAATGAACAGGGCTTCGTCAGATAATCGAAGGCGCCGAGCTTCATCGCTTTCACGGCGGTTTCGACGGTCGCTTCGCCGGTCAGCATGATGACTTCGCAACCCGAGTCAACCGCTTTGAGCTTCTCCAGCAGTTCCAGTCCGGAGATGCCGGGCATCATCAGGTCGACAATCGCCACGGCGAATTGCCGGCGTTCAGCCAAGGCCAGCGCTTCCTCACCGCCGGGAGCCTCTTGGACACGGTGTCCGGAACGCGTGAACCAGCGTGCCATGGTCGAGCGAAATTCCGCGTCGTCATCGACGACGAGCAGATCAATGTGATTTGTCATGGTCATACCAAGAAATTAGCGCCGCAGTGAGGAACTGAGTATCGTTCGTCCCGTCTCGATGATACCACGTTGTGCCATTGCCGGTAGTTGACTACGCAATCTGAAACGTCATTCACCAGGAGCGAATCGCGTTAATGTTCCGTCGGTCATCGATTGCTGGTTGTGTTCACTGCAGAACGGACACGACTTCGTCGCCGGCCGGAAAGGCAGATCGAGAAAGCCGCATCCGCGCGCCAATGTGATTGCACCCGTCACCATCACGCACCAGGCGGCAACAAACATGAGTTTTCGTCGCGCCTTGGGGCTCATGAGCGAAACGCCCACGCCAGACACGATCATCAGCGGCCAAGTCCCCAGCCCGAACAGTGTCATCACGGCCGCGCCGCGCCACAGGTCGCCGGCGCTAGTTGCCAGAGCGAGATAGGCGTAGACCAGGCCGCAGGGCAGAAAGCCGGTGAACAATCCGGCCAGGAACACGCCGCGCCAACCCGGCGCGGTGAGCATTGATTTGAACATCGATCCCGCCAGGCAAACGGCGTGTTGTAACCGTGCATTGCGGGGCCGCCAGATGCCAGTCGCCAGTGTTCCCTGAATGATCAGCAACACTCCCGCCAACACGGCCAGCACCGCCGGAACATTGACCCAGCCTTCCCATGCACGTGCCAGTCGCATGCCGCCAAAGCCGGCCGCCGCGCCCCCGGTCGTGTAGGTGGTCACTCGCCCCAGACTGTAAACAAGTTGCCGCGCAACATTCTGCCGGCCATGACGGGCGCCGGCGCCGATGGCGACCGCGAAACCGCCGCACATGCCGATGCAGTGCGCGGAGCCAAGCAAGCCTCCCAAAAAAATCAGCGGCCATTCGATCACGCGACGGCCTCCTCGGCGTAGCGAGCCTGACGCAATGCATCTGGCGGCGGTTGCGCAATTAAGTTGTCGGGATCGGGAGGATCGGTTGGCTGTGTTCCGCGCAGTCGCAACGAATTGGCGACGACAAAAAGGCTGCTCGCTACCATCGCCGCGGCGGCCCAAATGGGGTTGAGCCAGCCAAAGGCAGCCATGAGAATGCCAACCACGTTGTACGCGAATGCCCAGAACAAGTTCTGGCGGATGATCCGCACGGTGTGTCGCGCGAGATCGATCGCCCAGGGGAGCCGGGCCAGGTCATTACCCATCAGGCAGATGGACGCCGCGTCGCGGGTGAGATCGGCGCCGCTGCCCATGGCGATGCCCACGTCGGCGGCCGCCATGGCCGGAGCGTCGTTGACGCCGTCCCCCACCATTGCCACGGGGCCAACGGTTTGCTGCGTGACGGCGATGGCCGCGAGTTTTTGTTCCGGCAGCAACTCGGATTCTACGCGAATGCGCAGCTCCTGACCCAGCGAACGACCGCGCGCCGCGTGATCTCCGGTCAACACAGCGAGGTCGAGTCCCAAAGACGCACACTGACGCATTACGTCGCGTGCGCCATCACGCAACCGCTCCTGAAACACAAATACGGCCTGCACGCGGTCATTCCAGCCAACCAGTGTAAGCGATTCACCGTCCTCCAGCGCCTGAATCACACGTCCGGCGACGCTGCCTGTGAGCCGTAGACCTTGTTCCCGCATGAAAGACACATTGCCCACTGCCACTGCGACGCCCGTATCACTCCGCCGCGCGCACACGCCTCGACCAGGTACAGTGGTGACCAAACCGTCTAGCAGAGAATATTGATCGCCATCAGCCAAATACTCCGTCAGCGCTCGGGCAAGTACGTGATTGGAGCTGGCCGCCAATGCGGCGGCTACGCTACGCACTTCCGCTGGATCAACGTCGGCGTCCAACACGGCGTCACACACTTCCGCGACGCCGGTCGTCAACGTGCCGGTTTTGTCGAAGCGAATCGCACGGATCGTTGCGAGTCGTTCCAGCGCCTCGCCATGGCGAAACAGTACCTGACGCTGCGAGGCCTGCCCGAGCGCCGCCCAAACCGCCATCGGAGTGGCGATGCCTAGCGCACAGGGGCAGGCGATCAACACGACGGCCAGCGACGCCATCAGCCCGGCGTCCCAACCGGACGTCCAGGTATGCATGACGAACGTCACCAAGGCGATGACCGTAACGGCTGGCGTGAACCAAGCGGCAACGCGATCCGCCATCCGCTCGTAGTGCCCCTTGCACAGCCGCGCTGCGCGGACTGCGTCGATCAAGCGCGCCAACGTGCCGGCGCTCGCGGGCGCCGTCACTTCCATCCATAGGTCGCCGTCGAGATTTAGCGCGCCGCCTAGCAAATGATCGCCGGGCTCTTTCACCGCCGGCCGACTTTCGCCCGTGAGGGTTTGCTCGTCGACACTGACGACCGAGTTGATCACGCACCCATCGGTCGGCAGCCGCTCTCCAGGCAGCACCCGCACGATGTCGCCGATCGCCAAATCGGCCAACGGAGTCAATTCCCAGCGTTCTCCGCGCCGTACGCGCGCCTTCTCAGGCAACAGTTGTTCCAGCGCGCTGAGCGATTCGGTGGTCTTGAGCTTGCCCGTGGCTTCAAGCCAACGTCCGAGCGTGACCATCGTCAGCACGACGCAGCCAACCTCGAAATAGATTTGTCCCGCGCCGCGAAATACGTTCACCATCGAATAGGCGAACGACGCCACGACGCCGGCCACCAACAAGAGATCAACGGAAGAACGCCCGGTCCGCAGATCGCGCCAGGCATTGGCCAACAGGGGACCGCCCAGCAGCCATAGCACCGGGAGGGCGAACAGCAGGCTCAGATATCGGAACAGCTCTTCGAGCGTCGCGGCCTTCGCGCCGCCGGCAGGGTCGCGCGCGTAGACGTCGCCGGTCCAAAGCGCCATGCTGAAGACGCTTTCGTTCATCGTGAAGAATACGGCCAGCCCGAGCCGCGTGAGCGTCCAACGAATCGCGCCGGCTTCTCCGCGCTCATCGTTAATGGCCGCGGCGAAGCTGCAACCGAAACAGCAGTACTGGGGCGCAGTGCTACGTGTCGCGCGGAGGCTCAACGGCAAACCGCAATAATCGCACGCGGCGGACTCCGGCGAAGCGCGGCTCATGAAGGGGGCAGCAGTCCGGCCCTGAGGTCGGGAAACAGGTATTGAATCGTGTAGTAAACGGCGAAGATCCAGAACAAGACCCAGATCATTCGCACGTACCAGGGAATGCGGCTGCCAACGTAGCGGTGGTGCTTGTGTTCGTCTTGGGCGCTGGCGCCTTCAATTTCAGTCATGACGCGGCTCGGATGGAATCAGGGGCTAGAAACCGAAAATCCGTTGCCAAAAGAATAAATGGACTCGCAGGATGAACTAAGCAATGGGTGCCACTGGCGGCTTGTCCGCCAGTGCGAGGCGGACAGTGCTAGCGCACCCAACTCCAACACTGGCGGACAAGCCACCAGTGGCACCGGCATCCAATTGACGCTCAGTTTCGAGCATGGCGTACTTCGGGGCTTCGATGTCGCGAAACATGCCGTGGAACGTCGCCCAACCGAACAGGCACAGGAAGCCGAAACTGGCCAGCAGGTAATTGACGATCGGCGAGATCGCAAAGGCGCCGTCGGCGTCGCCCCGATACAGCGCGATGAATTCGACGAACTTACTGCCGAATCCCCACAGACTGGGAATCAGGATGGCGATCGCCAGACCGCCGGTGACCCAGCGACGCAGGCGCGTCGATTGCGACGCGTTCGAGTCGGCTAAGACGCTATTGCTCATCGTCGTCACCTGTGTTGACGGTCGCCATGGGCTGGAACTGCTCGTAGTACGGATAGCTCTCCAACCAGGAGCCCAGCCATTGGACGTAAGTAATCAGCCCCAAGCCACGGGCATTGGGACGATTCGGATCGCCGTCGAAGAACCAGGGATACTCAGGCATCGGCGAGCCTTCGCTGACCATGGTCGGACGGAAGAAATGCACGGTATGCCAGTCGTTCGAGCGCCGGCCTCCTTCGCGGGTAAGATCCGGTCCAACGCGACGCGTGCCGAACATCACCGGACGTTGCAGTTCGTTCTGATACTCCCACGACTTCGAGACTTCGCCCCAGCGCTCCGCCTCGCGCGAAACGGGCCGCACGAACTGGCTGTGGCAATGCCAGCAACCTTCGGCGACGTAGCTTTTGCGGCCGAGGATCAAGGCGTCGGCACACTTCGCGCGATACCACTCGGGCTGCGCCGCCTCATCCGCGGGAGGCTTGCCGTAGGCGGCCTCGAAGGATTCCGGATAACGCTTGTGCAGGTCCTCGAACTGGTACAGCAGGTTCTCGTTGACCAATTGCTGCACGGTCTGTTCCGGCATGTTTTGATACATGCGAATCGGCACCAGCGCATTCGAGACGAACGCCAGGAGGAAGAAGCCGAGGCCGCCGATCAAGAGCACGCCGGATTTACTTTCAAACATGGGCGGTCGCTCCCCGCGACGCGGTCAGCGTCCGATACAGGTTGTAGAAGAAACACAGCTGCCCGCCGATGATCGCCAATCCGGCGAACAAGCGGACGATCCAGAAGGGCTGCGAACCATCGACGGACACATCCCAGGGGAGCAGCGAGGCCCAGAAGTAGCCCTGGAACATTCCCGCCAGGCCGAGATCGACGAACATCACCAGCAGACCGCCGGCCGAAAGCCAGTAATGCCATTCGCAGAGCTCGCGGCTGTACCAGTCGCATCCGACGAGCCGCGGAATCAGGTACGTCATGATGCCGATCAGCCAGAAACTGAAGACGCCGAACATCACCAAATGCGCGTGACCGACAACCCAGTCAGTGAAGTGAATCAAGGCTTGAAACGTGAGCGTGACTTGCATCGCGCACTGCAGGCAGGTGATGAAATAGAACACCATGCCGGTATAAAACCAGCGGATCGGCAGGTTCGTGACGACCGCGCGCCCGGAACCCCAGATCGTGCCAAAGAAGTTGATCACCACCGTGGTGACAACCAACTCGACGGCCACCGTGGCGATCACGGCGCCATACTGAAGGAACATTGGGATGGGCGTGTACAGAAAATGGTGGATGCCGTTCAGGGGATAGAAGAACGCCAGGCCCCAGAATCCGACGAGCGACAGGCCATGGCTCCAGATCGGCTTTTTGAGCAGGATCGGGACGAAGTAGTACATCAATCCCCAACCCAGCGGCGTCACGAACAGTCCGACCAGATCGTGAATGAACAGCCCGGCAATCGCGCCGCCACTGGTTCCGCTGACCCAGTATTCCGGCAACAGGTTGCCCATGGCGTAGGTCAGAAACGTCCAAACGAAAGCCGCCATGAAGTACCAGAGCGTGACATACAGCGGTCCGCGCGCCTGTGCGATCGGCGCCATGAAATTCACGGCCACCAGGAACAAACCGACCAGCGCCAGCGGATCGATCCAGACCGGTGTTTCGCCCCATTCCAGTCCCTGGGCTTCTCCCAGCAAAATGCCGACCGCCGTGGCGAGCACCACGAACTGCCAGGCGCCGAAGATGAACCAACTCAGGGCCTTATTAGCGACGGGGCGCAGCGTGAGTCTTGGGATGGCCCAATGCAGCGAACCGAGAAAGGCGTTGGCGAGCCAACCATACGCGATGGCGTTCGTGTGAATCATGCGCCAGCGACCCGGCGACAGCAATTCGATCCCCTGCAATGGATTCCAACGCACAAGTTGCAGCGCCATCAACAGGCCGCCGAGCAACGAGACGGCGAAGAACGTCACCGCCGCGAGGAAGTACCAAAGCACGAGCTTGCGGTCGACGAGTTTGTCGTCGAACGGTTCGCCAACGTAGGTCGCCGCGTCGCTCATGCTTGCTCCGTGTCCACGCGATAGGGCCGAAATTCCCCCAACGGATAGACGACGGCCATCGTCCAGCCAAACACCAGGTGCGTCAGCGCCGCTACCCACACGGGAATCTCTTGCACGATCCAGTTCCCGCCGAACAGCAGCGGCTGCAACCACGACAACAGGAAATAGAAATTGACAATCCACACGCCCAAGGCCAGCACGCTCGCAATCGCGAGCCGCTTGCCTAACGTAGCGCGCGGCGCAAAGCGCGCGAGCGTCAATTGAAACAACATGCCCAACAGCATGCCGGTGCCCAGGTACAGGCAACACCCGATGGCCAGCGTCATGCCGCTTTCGATCTGCCGGGCTTTCTCGCCGAGCGGAAAGGTCAGATAGACGCGAATCAGCTCCAGCGGGTATTTGCCCACCAACGCCGCGCCGACGACATTGAACAACAAGCTGGTCGCGGCGCCGAATCCGCCCAACAGGAATCCGGTCGTCGCGTAGTAGGCGGTATAGAACTTCGGCGGCTGCCACTCGGGGGCCGGTTCGCGTTCCACTTCCGCTTCGAGTTGACTCACTCGCTCGCGGAGTTGCTCCAGTTCAGTCGCCTTGTCGAGGGGCGCGGTCATGGGCTTTCCCCCTCTGTTTCAGTGTCACCGTCGGCGGCCGCGGCTGGCGCAGTCTCGGTTGCTGCCGGCGCCGCGCGACTCGGCTCCGGCGGCAAGGTTGCGCGGCGAGCATTGGCGACGTGCAATACAAAATGAACCATGTGCCACATGGTGTCGGGATTCTTGGCCGTAGCCGGATCCTTTCCTTCGGGATCGAACACGGCGCGAAACGACGGCATCGGCGTGCCGTTGATGCCGGACGAAATCCGTCGATAGATATCGATCGGCCGTTGACCGCCGTGCAGCATGCCGGACGTGATGTCGGCCGCGTTGACCGGCTGTCCCCAGACGTCGGTGCCCACGTTGTCCTGCGTTTTGCCGCGAGCGTCGGGGCCGTGACACTTGGAACAACCTTCGGACAAGAAGGCCTGCCGCCCTAGCTCGACGGTTTCCGAAGTCATAGCCGGCATCACCGAGAGTGGTCGCACGACTTGTTCGGCGCTCCGGTACCAGGCGTCACGCACTTCCTGAACGACGTCGTCGAATTCCATCTCTTCTTCGGCCTCAGCATATGCAATCAGCAGTAGCTCGGTTTCGCCGCGCTGGGCCAGCAAGACGACGTAATCCACGACGGCGTCCAGTTCCGCCGCCGGCAAGAGAGCAAACGACGGCATGGACGTGCCGACGATCCCCTGCGTGACCGTCCGCACCAGGTCCTCGCGCCGCGGTCGCTCGCCGTAGGGCGTGCTCGTGAATTTGAAAATCCCGGAGCGATAGTCGCGGGGGCGCGGCTTCAAATAGGCGGCCGCAATGCCGTTGCCGTCTCCCGATGCGCCATGGCATTGCGCGCAGCGCTTCGCATAGACCGCGGCGCCCTGCCGCAAGTGCTCGCGGCGTGGCTCATCGGCGCCAGGAGCATTCGGCGACAGCGGCGCTCCGAAAGCGGCCGACAATTCGGCTGTGATCTTCTTCTGGGCGTCGCTGTCGGCGAGCGATTGCAGTTGCTCGCGCACGCCCCATTCCGGCAGCGGCGCAGGCTCGCAGCCCGCCGCCACGCAAACCACGAGCGCCACGGCCCAGCGGAAATGAGCACTCATCGGCAGTTGAACCAGTCTGCGCTTGGCTTCCATGCTGGGCGAGGCAAAATGATGCGTGAGGATGGCGTACTAATCGGCGAGGCAACTGCGGCAGATCCCTGGGATCCACAGAAAGTGCCCCTCGCGTTTGACTCGGCCTGAAGCACACGTGATGCCAACGTGGGGAATTCCGGCCTGAGGAGCGTCAATGCGGCTCAGTTCCGGCGGCGAAAGCCTTGATCTCACAACACGTTGGCGATTTTCTTCCAACGGGCGAGGTCATCTCACGAACGCCGCACGCGGTCGTGAATGTGTGCGGTCGTGGCACAGTCGCGCGCTTTAGCAGTGGGCAAAGTCGTGCTTCGATCTTGGCCCGGTATGAATCTGACGGCTTGGAGACTGTGGCCGCCACTGATACGCTGCTGGCTTGGGGCCGTCATGGCCAACGCGATTTACTGGTACAGCCTGTCGCGGCAAAGTGATCCGTCCCTCAGAGCACTCATGTCGCGCACGGTCGTCAATTTCTTCCTGGACGCGACGCTGCTTCTCCTGCTGGCAATGCTCGCCGCGACCGCCGTCGTGGTGCAGTACGTGTTTCCGCCAGGCACGTCATCCGCGGGCTGGATGCTATGGGGTTACTCCTACAACGCCTGGAGTCGCATGCACTTCGGGCTGACGTGCGTATTCGCGCTCGGCGTATTGGTTCACGTGATGCTGCACTGGACTTGGGTCTGCGGCGTTGTGTTCGGCAAGCTGCTGCGTCGCAAGGACCGACTGGCCGACCTCGACGACGGCATCCGCACGCTGTACGGCGTCGCCACGCTGATCACGATACTCGTTCTGATAGGAATATTTGTCGCGGCCGCCAATCTCGCGATCGAGCCGCCGTCCGCCGGCGCATCGCCTTAACGCGGGCGCGGTCGCACGATCACGCGTCCGTGACTTCTGTTGCACGTGCCGCCAACGGAACCGTGTTTCCCTTCGACGACTAGTTCTCGTCGCGTTGCACGGTGACGAAGCCTGCGTCCACGTACTGACCGCCGCCGGTTTGGTGGCAGTGGATGGCGATGCGGTTCTTGCCGGGCTTCAATTGAGCCAAGGTGCCCGACGAGAGCGGTCTCCGCTCGTAACGGACGGAATAGCCCGGCAGAGACTCGGTCAGCTTGCCGTTGACATAAATCTTGACGTCTTCATCGTGATGAATCAGCCATTGCAACTTCGGGAGATCTTCTGCGAGAAGTTCGACATCGCGCACCAGCCAGATGTCGGCTGAACTCCATTCGGTGCCGATGGCGGCTCCCGGCGTGCCCCGCGTGCCGAAACCGGACGGGCCAGTCTTCCATTCGGCTGCGTCAAAGTCGGAGGCAAACCAATTGTCGCCCGGCTTGGTGGTGGTATATTGCCAGGCGCTGCTCTTGGTTGACGCGACCGGCACTACTTCCGTCACCACTGGCGGCTGAGGGATCGGCGCCCAGTTGGCGGCCTTGGTTTGATCTCGCGTCGCCCACTTTTTCCAGATCGCCTGATCGTACAAAGCTTGCACAAACACGCCGCCGACGACGGGACGCGCGGTAAATCCCACTTTGCGAGCGGTCTTCGTCTGATACCAGTCCGTTAGAGGCGAACGATCCGGGGACTTGTTGATGAACTCAATCACCGGATCGACGACGGCGTTGAAGTCGTCCCGATTCTGCGTCAGCGTGGCCGTCCAGACGATCCAATCGAGCTTGCTGTACGTTTCGCGATTGTCGAGCGGCAGGCCGTACGAATTCTGAATCCGCCGATAGTAGGCCATCTCCTTCTCGACTACGGTGGCGGGAAAGAGATTGAGTCCCAGGATGCGGTCCCAAACCAGATTGTATTTCTGACTCCACGTGTTTGGCTGATCGAACGCCAGGCGATAGTGATCGCCGTCCGCGGCGGCATCCATCCAGCGCTTGGCAAACTCGCGCGCCTTGGCGAAGGCGGCTTCCGCTTGAGCTGTATTGCCGCGCATTTCGCAGAGCTTTCCATATGCGCCAATCGCGCAGATCGCCTTCGCGCTGAGATTGACGTTGTGCGCCATGTGGCCGGCGAAATCATCGGTGCAGAGCTGATTCGCCGGGTCGAAACCTTCCTTCATCAGGTAGTTCGCCCATTGCTCGACCTGCTTCCAATACTGACCGGCGAATTCCGGCGTGCCTTCCATCTGAGCTGTGGCGGCTAACAGCAGAAGCAAATTCCCGCATTCCTCGACCGGCATCTGGTTTTCTTCGGTGCGTTCACCGCCGCCGTACACCTGACCGTTGGCCAGCGGATACTGTCCCAGGTCGTGGGGCGCGAAGGGAAACTTCCAGCGGTCGCTAGCGGCGTAGTTCATGAACGGGACCAGAAATGACTTCGTCAACGAAGGCCCGAACATCAGAAACTGCGGGGCCATGGGATAGAAGACATCGGACGTCGCAATACAGCCGTTGGAGTGATTCTCCTTGCTGAACTGCAGGGGCTGGCCGTTCTTGTCCGCCACGAACTTCCCGGCCGCAAAACATTGGCGATAGCACAGCGCGGTCAGTTGCGCGTATTTTTCGCCGCCGAGCGCTTGCATATCCGCCATGAGTTCCTGGTCAAACGCCTCGCAGCGATTCTTGAGATCGCCGTAGGACGCGGCGGCGGCCTTCAGGAGATCGGCCGCTTCCCAGCCGTTGCGGCGCCAATAGGGGCGCAGGTTCTCTCCCATGTATTGAAT
>JALHLM010000100.1 GCA_022844585.1 Pirellulales bacterium
TGTTGTCGAGCGCCACCTTGACCCCCGCCCCCTCGGCGCCGGACTTGATTTCGTTCTTCGCCGGATCGGGATCCAGCACGCCGTACAGTTCGTGATCGTTGGAATTCTCCGACTTAATCTCCAGAATCTTGAGATCAATCACGCTGGCCGCCGCGCCCGCCAACTGCTTCTCGGCGTCGGTCGGGTAATTCTCGTGCGAGGGGATCACCCATTGATTGTTCACCAGCGCGACGCGGAAATCGCTCGGCGTGGCCGTCTCGGCGTCGTAGGAAAAAATCTCCAGACTGCCTGCCGACAGCGGATCTTTGAAGTCCGGGTACAGCAACTCGCCCACGCCGTTGCCGGCCGTGCTGAGCGTCGACGCGGGACGCGTGACCAGAAACGCCACGGCCGCCAACACAATCGCGGTGGCGCCGAAGAGCAGTGTTTTCGCGTTTTCAGTCATGGAACAAACTCCGGCAATGTCAGGCGATTCAAATCTTCGAACGAAGCACTCGGGCCGCTCGTGAGGGCCGATTCGCGTTCCGACCTACGTCATCCTCAACCGATTTCGCGACACGCCTTCTCGTTCCCGGGCGCGGCGATTGAAGAACACGATCAATCCGACCACGAGCGGCGGAATCGGCGGCAGCGAGACCGCCAGAAACTTGTAGCGATTTTGAATGTCGGTGATTTCCAGTTGCGCTTTCCGTTCGGCTTGCTCGATGTTGTCGTCCTTCTGGCGCTTCAACTCATCGGTCTTGGCCAACAATCGGCGCTGTCCAGTTTCTTGAAGCGAGTCGATCATAATCCGCTTCTGGCGCGGATCGAGGCTCGTGTCTTTCCGTACTTTGTCCAATTCCGTTTCGAATTGCGCCTGGGCGTCCTTGATGCTCTTCTCGAAGTTCTCGTTAAAGGCCGTGACCTCGGCGATGGCCTCTTCCTGGAACACGCCCGTCTGCTTTTCGATCGCTTCCAGCGTCCGGTAAGCGGCGCGGCGCTTGCGAATCTCAATAAAGCGGTCGTCCCCTGCCAGGTCGTCGAGCGTATTCAACACGAACGTAACGTTGTCGAATTCGAAGTTCACTTCCGCCGCCGGGTCTTTGCCCTGAGCGCGAAGTGCAAAAATCTGCCGCCCCAGCATGTCGATGTCGCTGACCAGCACGACATTCATCTCATCGCGCTTCTTGGCTGGCGTCGCGGCTGCTTCCGTTGCGGAGACGGCCGGTGCGGGCGTTGTAGCCGTGGCTTCTACAGTTGCGTCCGCCGCTGGATCATCCGCGTACATCGGCACCGCCTGCGCCTTGGCCTTGCCTTTGATATGCGCGGCAATCACATAATTCTGCGACGTATTGGTGTATTTCGGCGGATCCGAGGCGCCGCCAAACGGATTGCGCGAGGCCGCGATCGCATCGTAGTCCAATGTGCCGGTCCGCAGACCAGTGGTGACCAGTTTCTCGAATTGCAGGTCCGACGAGGTCCGCTGGCGAATCGCGCCGGGACCCAGTAAGACAAGTTGTTGAAGCTGCGACGTGATCTCGTCTTGGCCACTGAACGCCTGGTCGTTGCCCGGTTGTCCGTTGTCGACGAAGATAATCTCGCGCGGCAAGTCGTTCAGCTTGCGGTACGGCTTGTAGTCCTGCCAGACGACGTCCTTATCGCCGAACTCCACGCCCAGCAAATCCCAGAGCTCCTGGATATTTCCCTTCGGCTGCTGCTGTGGCTGCTGCATCTGCATTATGTTCATGCCGCCGGGCGGCGTGCGCGGGGCGCTCGTCGCGGCCACTTGAATCGTCATTGGGAACGGGTCTTCGAAAATCGCCGTCGGCATGCCGGTGCGAATCGCGTTCACCAGGTTCTGCATCCCCTCCGGACCAAGTGAAGAAGGCTGCACGGCGAGCATTACGTCTAGATCGTCCGGAATCGCCTGATCGGAATTCACCCGCACGACTTCGTACTGCTTCTCCAGCTCGCTGATGATCGGCTCGTTTTCCGACATCGAGAATGTCATCTGATTGAAGCTGCCGAACAACGGCGTATCCGTCATCAACACGCCCAGCCGCTTACGCTTCTGCTCGCTCACCGTGGCGACCGAGCGGATCAACTCGTACTCGACCGGCAAGCCTTTCTCGAAAAACGGGACTTTGACTTTTTCCAGGCCGGACGAAAACGCCACGCCGAGATAGATGTCCTCGACCGCGATCGCACCGCGTTCACGCGAGATCACTTGTTGGCTCTCGATGCCGTGGCGGTCCTTCGCCAGTTCCGCGCTCTGGCTGAAACGTTCCGTTTCATACACATGCACGTCGACCTTCTCGCCGCCCAGCGCGTCAAACTCGCGCAGTTTCGCGAGAAGTTCCAGGCGAGTCGGCACGTACTCTTCCGGCACCGACGGACTGACATAGGCGTCGATCCGCACCGGACGATCCAAGTCCTTGAGCAACTTCAGCGTGCTGGGCGACAGCGCGGTAAGCCGCTCGGTGGTCACATCCTGCCGCATGTCGAACGCCTGCGCGATGACGCTGATGCCCACCACGGCGACTAGAATCGACACGATCCGCGCCAAATAATGCCACACCAGGTTCGCGGCATTCGGGCCGCCGAGCCAATGGCGTCGTCCGATCAACACCACGCTCAGGTAGTACATTGCCACGGCGATCGCGACGAAGTATACGACGCTCGAGAGACTGATCACGCCGCGGCCGAAATCGACGAACCGCTCCGACAGGCTCCAGCGGCGAATGGCATTTGTCCAATCGTTGGTGGAGACGATCACATTGGCGGCCGACGCGGCCGCCAGAGGCGCATTGAAGATGATCCCGAGGATAAAACCGACCGTCAGGTTGCCCGTTAGGAACGAGGCCACCATGCCAATGGCCAGCATCGCCAGTCCCATGAACCAATAGCCGACGTACGTCGAGATAAACAAGCCGACGTCCGGGTTGCCGAGCACCCCCAGCACGAAGAAGTTCGAGAATAGCGAGAACATCAGCGAGACGGTGAAGATCGCTACGGCCGAAAGATACTTGCCAAGCACGATATCGGTGTCGGCGGCCGGGATCGTCAGGAGCAGCTCGTCGGTTCCCTGACGCCGCTCGTCGGCCCAAATGCTCATCGTGATCGCCGGGATGAAAACCAGCATCACCAGCGGCAGATACTGATTGAGCTGGTCGAGATTCGCCAGGTTTGAATTGAAAAACTCATTCGGCCAGAACGCGAATACCGAACCCAACGACACGAACAGGCAGATGAATAGGTAGCCCGTCGGGTTGCTGAAATAGCTGACGAAGTTGCGCTTCAGCACGGCATACGCGGCCCGCTTCCACGTGGCCAGCCCGCGTACCAGCAAGTACCACACGCAACCCAGCACGGCCAAAAAGCCGACAATGCAACCCAGCGAAATCAGAAACGGCGGCATGACTTCAAGTCCTTGGCGATATGGCGGCGAATCCACTCGAAGCAGGCGTTGGCACTAGGCCACTTCAGCCCGCCAACTGCTGTTCCGTTTTCGGCGCGGTGAATTCGTAAAAATGTTCTTCCAACGGGCGGCCGTCGGCGACGAGTTTCGAGACCGGGCCGTCGTACATCAGGCGCCCTTCGCTGATGAACAGCACCCGGCTGCACATGGCATGCACTTCCTGCAGGATGTGCGTGGAAAGCAAGATCGTCTTGTCTTTGCCCAGGCGAACGATGTTGTCGCGGACTTCGCGAATTTGGTTCGGATCCAGACCCGCCGTCGGCTCGTCCATAATCAACACGTCCGGCTCATGCAGCAGCGCCTGGGCCATGCCGACGCGCTGCCGATACCCCTTCGAGAGCTTGCCGACCGGCTTGCCGATCACGTCTCCGAGCGCACATTGGTCGATCACGGCCTCGATCCGCTCGCGACGCCGCGCTCCGGTAATGCCGCGTGCGTCCGCAAAGAAACCCAACAGCGTGCGCGGCGTCATGTCCGGATAGAGCGGCCCGTTTTCTGGCAGATATCCCAGGCGCCGGCTCCCGGCCAATCGATCGGTCGCCATGTCATGTCCGGCGATCCGCGCCGTCCCAGCCGTGGCGGCCAGATACCCGGTGAGCAACTTCATCGTCGTGCTCTTGCCGGCGCCGTTCGGGCCCAGAAACGCGACGACTTCTCCTTTCGGGATCGAAAACGTCACGTCGTCGATGGCGGCGAATTCGCCGTAGTATTTCGTCAGGCCCAGCGCCTCGATCATGGCCGGCCGCGCGTCTTGACTCATCGTTGGTTCAATCTCCCTGCGGCGAACAATCGCCGGACAACGGTATCAAACAGCGAAGGTTGCAACGCCGACGCTCATTTCAACTCACCGGGAATTACGACAGAAGGAACAGTCCGTGTTCTACGCGGCCAGCGCTCCGGGGAACGACCACGGCCGCGCGGCCGTGGCTCGGCCGCACAAGGGGAACCTGCCGGCCAGGCCGGTCTTCCATGGGGAACGACGGCCGACCAGCTTCCAGGGATGGACCGTAAAGGTAACCGGAATCCCCCTAGACTGTCCATACCTTCCACTACGCGCGATTGCGCCCAACGGTTCATCGAACTTGTTTCGCGCGATGTCTCGATCGAGTCCGATTCAAACAAAAAAGGGACGGCATTCGCGTGATGCGGATGCCGCCCCCTGTGTGTTCGTTTGAAACGGATCGACGGATTAGAACCCGCCGCCACCACCGCCGCCGAATCCACCGCCACCGCCAGTACCGCCGCCAGCTCCACCGCCCGCTCCGCCGCCTCCAGGCACCGGGCTCATGCCGCTGGCGCCACTGGCGAAGTTGAAGGTCTGCACCTGGGTGATCTGCGTGAAGATCGGCGCGGAAGAGACGCGGACATAGCGTCGATCCGCTGAAATCACCGCCGTGGAGATCATCGTGGCGCCTTGAGGAATCACAACGATCACCGGCTGGTAGCCGACGGCGCCCCGCGCGAAGAACGGAACATTGCCACCGTTGCCATTCCCGCCGCCCGTGCCGTCGCCGCCTTGGCCGGACAAGGTGCCGCCCTGCAGGACGCGATTGGCGATCAGATTACGGGCGAGGTTGGGATCGTTCACCATCGCCAATTGCTGGGCAAGGATGTGGCGACCGACTTCCAATTGTCCGGCGACTGCGCCTGCCAATTGAACGTCTTCCAACAGTTCCTGACGACGACCTTTTTCCAACTCGAAGACCACCATCACCGGTTGATCGGCCACTTCAATTTGGCGGGTCTCATACTTGACGTCGGCCGAACCGTAGTGCTTGTACACTTCCACGGTCGCCTTGCCGCCCGCCAGCTTGCCCCACACGCGTTGCAACACGACTTTGTATTCGCCAGCGAAGCCGCGCGGGCAGACGTACACTTCTTGTAACTTCGCCTCTTCCTTCTGATCGCCGCGCCGCAGGGCGTCGCCCAGCATGACGCCGCCGCCAGCAGTGCGCGGATTGCGGAAGGAACATTGCGTGTGCGTTGGTTCTTCCACAACTAGGTCGAGGTCAGCGTCGCCGGTCCAAGAGACGATCACCACGGTGTCGCGCACCAAGGCGTCATTCAGTTGTTTCTCGAACGCCGATAGTTCTTCTGTCCGGTCGTCCGATTCAAGCTGACTCAGCGCGGACTTCGCGGAGCGGCGCGCCATGTCCCAGATTTCCTGCTGCTCGGCCGGCCAGGCTTGGCTGAGGATCCCCGTGGTCGACCACTTGATCCCCTCCATGTCGGACAACCGCTGTGCCAACTTCAGTCCAAGCACGAACGGCTCGGGTTGAAGCGGCTCCAAACGCGAGACTTGCTTGTACATCGCCAACGCGCGTGGGCCGAAACCGGCCCGCTCGAGATACTTGGCGAGATGCATCAATTCGCCGGAGCCCGTGGCGAAATCGGCCGCGGACAACAAGGCCCGTTCAATTTCCTGTTCCGGCTTCCCTTCGGCTTGCATGGCGAGCGCGAGCGCTTCATACATCCAGGGTTGCGTCTGTTGATTGCGGAGCGCCGCTTCAATCACGGCAATCACTTCCGCGAACTGATGCTTCCGCATCTTCGCGCGAATCGTCTGACGAATCGCCGCCGGATCGGCGGTGTGCTTCGCCAGGTATTCGTTCCAAGCCTGCGCGACGTTTTGGCCTTCCGCGATCGTCAACTCAATGGGACCAGCGGGAACTTCCGCCGCCGGCTGAGCCGGGGCTTCACTTTCAACGGCCGTTTCCACGGGCGCCGGAGCGACTTTTTCGGCCGGAGCGGCTTTCTCAGGCGACTTGCCTTTCTTGAGCCGCAATTCGTCCTTCACGGCGAAAGCACGGAAGGGCTTTTTCAGCATGTCCGGACGGACATTGAAGAAGCCGCCACCGCCGCCGCCGCCACCGAAGCCGCCGCCGCCGCCACCTTGACCACCTCCACCGAAGCCGCCACCGCCACCGCCGCCACCCAGGCCACCGCCGCCGCCGCCCAAGCCGCCGCCCGCTCCGCCGATCTGGACGTTCTGAATCGGCACCACCAGGTCGGCCACCGGGTACACCTTGGTCACCAAGGCGCTGTCCACTTCTTCCGGCGTCGTGATCAGCAACACTTCGTCGCGCACGGTGTACGTCAACTCGATGCTCTTCAGCATCAACCGCATGGCGCTCTTGAGACTGATGCCTTCGACGTCAATCGTCACCGGGCTGTCCGTCGTGACGCCGGCCGTATCGAGGGCCGCCGTGTCCAACTGAATCGGGATCTTGTGCCGCTCCTTGATGTAAGTGATCACATCGGAAAGCGGCGACTCCGTGAACTGCAAGCTGGTTTCTTCGTTCAAAGCCGAGAAGATGCGTTCCTCCGACGGGCTGTTGCTCGCCAGATCGACTTCTTTGTACTTCTCGCGAGCCTTGGTCAACCGCAGCCACACGTCCGCGTCGGGATAGATGATCGGTTCCTGATCGTCGTAAGGTACGGCCGAGACGTTGACCGATTCCAACGCCGCCAGCGTCATTTGATCGTGCTGCCGACGCAACTCGATTGCTTCGTGGTAATAACGAGCGAACTCACCCGTCAACGAGGCGGCCTGCGTTACTGGTACATCCGGGTCGGTCCTGCGCGCCGCGTCACCCACCACGGCGGCGTCGCCGTAGCGCCGTTCGTCCATCAGTGCATCGAACCGCGAGATCAACTCGGTGAGCTTGTTTTCTTCCAGTTGGATCGACTGCAAGGCCAACTGGCGATCGCGTTGCGCCGCCTCGTAGGCCTGGCGCGAAACGTCACGCGAAATCTTCTCTTGCAGGCGGCCTTCCGCGGTACGGAGCGCCGCTTCGACCTGGTCCTGCAATTGACCGCGCACGTCCGCTTCCAAGTCGAGCGCTCGGGAAACGTCTTCCATCAGCAGCTTCAACGCGCTGATCGAAGCCTCGGGGTCCTGCGACATCAATCGCCGGGCCTGGTCGATGCTGTTGCGGACCATGTTCCGCATGTATTGTTCCATCACCTTGCGGTCAGTCGCGACTTGCTCGGCGAACGAACCGTCTTCGGCGAATCGATCCCCAGGCGCCGGCGCCGGAATGACTTCGGCCGGCGCCGCGGCCTCGTCCATCTGGAAGTTCGTCAACCGCAGCTCCCGCGGCCGCGCTTCCGGACCACGCTGGCGAATCGCGCCGACTTCTTCCTTAATCGCGGCGGCATCGGCGCTGGTCGGATCCATCGCCAAGGCCCGTTCGGCGAGTTGTTCGCCTTGATCCAAGCTGCCGGTCGCCACGGCCTGCTGCGCCAAGCGCACGAAGCTGTGAGCGTCTTGTTGCGACATCACCTGCATTTCGCGCAGCCCCGCCAGGCCCACCGTCGGCAGGCTCATGCCAGCGTCGGCCGAAGCGTTCGCGACAAGCGGCTCCAAATAAGCATGATCTTCATGTGCGGCCGTCACCGGCAGGTCCCAGTTCAACGGACCGCTCACGGTGTCCGCTTCCACATGCGCGGTAGTGCCAGCAATCGTGCCGCGGCCGATCAGGATCGTTTCGCGGTCGTTGCGCAACGGTGGGATTTGGCTGGGAAATACTTCGGTCACGCCACCCGGAACTTTCGCGCTATGCACCCAAGTCACAGCGCCGTCGGCGCTGTTGGCCAGGAAAGCGCCGGCTTCCGCGGCGCGGGTGGTTTCTTGATCGATGGCGAGATTGCCGCCGGTGTGATTGGCCAGCGCGGCCAAAAGTCGATTGTCGGTGTCCGGACCAATCGCAAAGCTCGTCACCGGCACACGTGCCGCGGTCAGCATCGCGATCGTTTGGCTCCACTCTTCGCCGTCCAGCAGATTCACCACACTCTTGCCGTCGCCGATATAAATCGCGGCCCGCGCGTTATCGCTCTGCGCGTCGAAGCGATCCACAACCGCCGACAACATGCTCGGCATGTCGGTGGAACCGAGCGGCGTCCGCGCGCGAATCATGTCGATCGCCGCCAGCGCGTCCTGCGCGGACACAAAGCCGGCGGTGAGATCCGTGGTTTCCACGTCGGCCGCCAACACGCGCACGCGATCCTGCGCGCCCAACGATTTCAACAGCGCCGCCGCCGTCTCGATCGACTTGTCGCGAAATTCGCCAGTCTGGCTGGCGGAGGTGTCAATCACGACGACCACGTCATGCGCCTTCGCTGCCGCGCCCTTCGTCGGCGGCAGGCTCAGCATGAAGTAGCCTTCGCCCGCGGCGTTCTGGTACTGCTCGACTCGCGCGGCCTCTTCGCGCGAATCCGCGGCAAACAACGTTGACGGCCCGATGAGCGTCATCGCCCAAGCGGCCATGGCCCCCCGGGCCAACCATCCACGACGTGCTCTTGACATAGGGTTCCGACTCCCAAACGAAATATGCGCAGGCGCCAAATGCCGCCGTGTTCCGCAGCGGCGGCCAAAATGACGTGTCGCGGCGCTGACAAAGCGGCCCAGGCCGCCGTCAAGGCGTTGCCACGAATACGCTTATTCTATTCCGTTGCAAGTCCGGATCGCAAGAAAAAACCGTTGCTTTCCCGCGCGGTTTCGCTAACCACCCCATCCACCCACCACAAAACCGGGGGGATCGCCCCCCGGACCACTGCTGGCATCACGGAGCGGCCCGCGAAACACGCGAAACACGCAAAAGGGAGCGGAGCCAAATGTAGGCACCTTTTCCAACCACGGATTACACGTTCGGTTCCGTCAATAACATCATTGGCAAAAGTCCCGCTGAGACCTCAATGAGTGTGTCCGATTGATCCAAGGATTTTTGCGTGTTTCGCGTGTTTCGCGGGCCGCTCTGATTGCCTGAGAAAGACGCCTTCCGGGCAGATCGACCCTCCGGTCTACAAACCCAAGTGCCCGAACGGCTCCATGCACGGCTGCGGCAGCCAGGACTGCCGAGCCGTCGGCGGCAGGTCGAGTACGGGCTGCTGCGGCTCCGCCGCCACGCGCTCCAGCGCCGCTGCCGCACCCAGGAATTGCCGACCGACCGCTCCCAACACCCCGCTCATCTGCCCGGCCACGGTGCGGACCGCAACTTCGGCCCCCACGCGCGTTCCAGAACTCGCTGTTGCGGCGGGACCATCACTGAGTTGCGAATGGCGAGCCACTTCCCACATCGCCGCGCTCAATTGCTCACAAGAAAGCGGGGCGAACGCCCGAATCGAGACCAGATTCGCGACCGCGTCGAAGGCTGCCGATACTGAGGCCGTCGCGGGTTGCGCGGAGAGCTCATCCTCCCAGTCGGTTGGTCCGCAGGCAGCGCCGGCTTGCCAGTCGTAGGGCAGTGGCTGGGCGGCCACACGATCCGTCGCCAACGTTTCATCAGCAGGCTGATCGGGGCTCGCGTCACATGTCGACAGCAGGTCGCTCAGCGGGCCCAGGTACAATCCGCCATTCCCGGCGGCTGGATCGGCTTCGGCGAACTCGTCGCCGGCAGCATCCATGGCGTCAGCGCGGTAATCGCGAAAGTCGCAGTGCCACGCCACATTGCCCGCCGACACGAGCGCCGAGCAAGGCCCCTCGCCGGACCAGGGCATCAGTGCTAGCGCCGACAAGGGCGCGCAACCAAACGCCGCGGCAAGGCAGGCGAGCGCCGTACGGCGCAATAGTCGTGGCCGCAAGAAGACCAACATCGAGCTTCCTCCCCAAGGACCGTGTAGAGGGATTCGGTCAGCCGTCGCCGCGAGGAACCCGCTCGCGGTCATAGACGAAGTGAACGCTATCGGTATCGGAGCCCGTTGATGAATCCCATGAAGGGACCCTTAGCGAATGCGTGCTACGGGTAATCTTGCGCGGTTCAACGGACAGCGAAAGCCTCGCGGTCTTGCGGAAGATTGCGGCAGGAATGATCTCGTCCAACAATGCGGTCGTGCGGTATTTTAGGAAGAGTGCGAGGACAGTGTGAAGTTTGAAGTGTTCAGTTTTCAGTGAGGACGCCGATCCGAAACACTGAAAACTGAACACTGAAAACTTCAAACTCCCCAGCAAATCGCTCATCACCAAACGGTGAACTCATGACGCGCAACACCATCTTCCTCTGTCTCATTTCCGCCGCGCTCGGAGCCGGCGTCTCGATCCTTTATCTCGAAGTGCCGCGCACGCGCGTCGCCATGGCGCAACAAACCGAGCCGCGATTGCGTTTGCCTACTGCGCCCGAGGCTCAAGTTACGGACGAGCGCGTGCCGCTGGATGAATTGTCGCCGGACGAGCGTGTGAATGTCTCGGTTTACGAGAACGTGAACCGCAGCGTCGTCAATATCAGCACCGTCGCCACGCGGCCGAGCGCATTTATGTTGCTCGAATACGAATCAGAAGGTGCCGGCTCGGGCTCCGTGCTGGACAAAGAAGGCCACATCCTGACCAACTTCCACGTCGTCGAAGGCGCACGCGACATCCAGGTCACGCTCTATGACGGCAAATCGTACGAGGCGACGCCAGTCGGCGGCGACGCCAACAGTGACGTCGCGGTGATCAAGATTGACGCCCCGCCGGAGACGCTGTTCCCCGTCAAATTCGCCGATTCCAGCCGCCTGCGCGTGGGGCAACGCGTATTCGCCCTGGGCAATCCTTTCGGATTGGAACGAACGCTCACGATCGGCATCATTTCCAGCTTGGACCGCACGTTGCCGACGCGCAATAATCGCACCGTCAAGTCGGTAATTCAGACCGACGCCGCGATCAACCCCGGCAACTCCGGCGGCCCGTTGCTGGACAGCAAAAGCCGGATCATCGGCATGAACACCGCCATCGCCAGCCGCACCGGCCAGAGCGCCGGCGTCGGCTTCGCCATTCCCGCGAACATGATCAGTCGCGTCGTGCGACAACTGATCGAAGACGGCCGCGTGATTCGCCCCGAAACCGGCATCGCCCTCGTCTCGCGCACCGAGCGCGGCCTGCGCATCGCAGCGCTTGCCCCCGACGGCCCAGCCGAGCGCGCCGGCCTCCGTGGTCCCAAACTCATCCGCGAGCGCAAGCGCCAAGGACCATTCGTCTACGAATACCAAACCGTCGACCGCAGCGCCGCCGACCTCATCGTCGCCGTCGACGACCAGGCCATCTCCACCGCCGACGACCTACTCACCATCGTCGAAAGCAAACGCCCCGGAGAACGCGTCAAAATCACGGTCCTCCGCGAGGGAGCGAAAGTCGACGTGCCGCTGGTGCTGGGCGAAAGTGAGTAGGGAAATGGAGTTTGAAGTTTTCAGTGTTCCGTTTTCAGTGTTTCTGTTGCAGCGATTCAATAGATGAAGATTTCTCCCCACGGAAAACCGAAAACGCGTTGTGTCACGGTCTCCCGACCGTGACACCGGCCCGACCGAAGGTCTCCCATTCCGGACACGACCATGATCGCAACGACGATTTCCCCACTGAAAACCGAACACTGAAAACTTCAAACTCTCCCACTACTCCCCCAACCGCGTCACATCCACATACTGATACTGCCCCCCATTCTGCCCAGCGAGCATCACAATAAAATTTTGCTCGCCGCCTACCTTCGGGCCGTGGCCGAACTCGATCGTATGAATCGTCGTCCGGTCGTCGTTCAGGCGACTAATGCGCAAGAGTTGGTCTTTCGTGAGCGCCGGCTCATCGGCGTCGGTGAGGAAGAAGATCACATCCGGATGCATCCGTAGCGCCGCCGCGAGGGCCTCTTCGTGCCTCGTCGCGCCGCCGGCCGTGATCCGCGCCAGGAAATCCCGTGCGAGCGACTTGTTGTCGTCGGTGGCCAGCACCAACCGCCCCGGCTGCGCCGCCAACTGCATCATTGTGGGCGATTCGTTGTAAAAAATAATCTGAAATTGGTGCAGATCGCCGAGGCGATCCAAGCTCCGCAGCAACTCGGCCTTCGCGGCCTGCAACAGATTGCCGCCCGGCCCGCCCATACTGCCGGAGCGATCGAACACGTAAGTGAAGCGATTCCCGACCGCGCTTAGTCCAAACACCTCCGTCCGCGCCCCGTCCGCACCAAAGGAACCGAGCCGCCCAGAGCCCCGCTCCATATCGGCAGCGGAAGTCGACGTGGCGGCGGCAGTGTTGGCGCCAATCGCGCCGCGCGGCGCCGGTAGCAACTCGCTCGGATCGATCGGCGGCCGCTCAGAAATGACGTCGCTGACCGTCTCGCCGGCAGCGGCCGCGGCGATCTCGTCATCAGCGGCCCCCGTCGATGATCCTTCGCTCCCGCTGGGACGAGGCGCCAACACGATGCCGACCTCGCGCCCGGGCTCTTCAATCCCCTGCGGCGACTTGCCACCGGTCAGCCAGACGGCCGCGATCAAAAACGCGGCGTGCAGCACGCTCGAAACCAACCAACTCGGCCAACTGGGACGCAATTCCTGCCAGGCGGCAGCTAGCCGGAGCGAGTTGCGGGGCTGTGAAGTGGGTGGCGTGATCATTCTCGGGCCGCCATTTCAATGCGACGCTGGGCCGGCTAGTCCCAGTATGACGCAGCCCGCCTCGCCGGCCCAGCCTGTCGGAAATGTCGTGTCCGGAACTCCCATCTAAATTGCCCTCGCGCCCCAAATTCCTTGACGGCTGGCTTGAGCCTGATTACACCTAGAAGCTGGGCATTTCGGGAAAACCTCGCTAAGTGTGCCAGATGCGCACATGTTGCGGGGTGAAACGGCGGTTTGTCGGTCCCGGTTGCCCAAGGGCGTCGCGATATTTCCCCCGCGCCTTGCTTCTCGTCCACGACATCAGGTTCGGCCATCATGAGACACCAGTGGGCTTTCGCGGCGTTGGCCGCGGCAGTGACGGCGTTTGGCATCCCCAGCGTTTCGTCCGCCGCGCCCTTCTTGATCGACGATTTCGCATCGCAATCGAGCTCGTTTTACATCGTCGGCACGCCTGCGCCCGTGTTTTACCCGAACGGTAAGCCGGTAGAAAACGGCAGCCTCGCGACGACGCTCGGCGGGGAACGCGACACCCTCGTCCAGGTGTTGGGCACGCCCGCGATTCAATCCGCGCAATTTCTGCTCGGCGTCGAACCGGATTCCTTTCCAACCGGCGTGTTCCATCTCGCCACGGCCGGCGACCCGGCCTCCGTTGCCACGCTCCAATACGACGGCGACGACGTCGACGGCGACACGCTCACCAATGCCCAACTGCTCGATTTCTCGATGCCCGTCGGAAGCTCCTTTCAGATCGACTTCCTGTCGATCGACTCGCCCGGCTCGCCGGACGGTCTGAAGGTCGACATCCTGCTGACCAGCATCGGCGGCGGATCGGCCACGTTTAACGACTACGCGCCGGAGACCTCGGAGCCCAGCACGTTTACCGCGCCCATCGCTTCGTTCCTAAAGACACCGGAATTCGACGCGGCTCACATCTCCAGCATCACGTTCGTGCTCAACCAGGCCGGCCTGACGGACGCGGATTTCACCATCGACAACCTGCGGGCGGTGCCGGAACCGTCCGCGTTCGCGCTGGCCGCTCTGGCCGGTTTGGCGGCG
>JALHLM010000101.1 GCA_022844585.1 Pirellulales bacterium
AAGCCCGGAGAACCCCCGGCCAAGCCGCGCGGGTTCCAGCATAGGTGCCCCGTTTTCCGCTTTCAAGCAACTTCCCCGCCGGGCTATAATCCGCCGCGCCACGCATTTCGATACGGATAGAGCGAATCAGCATGATTGTCGTCACCGGCGGAGCAGGTTTCATCGGCAGCGCGCTCGTCTGGAAGCTGAACCAACTCGGCCGCACGGACGTTCTCGTCGTCGACGAATTGGGCTGCGACGAGAAGTGGCAAAACATCGCCGCGCTGCGATTCGCCGACTACCTGCACAAAGACGACTTTCTCCGCCTCGTGGCGGAAGACCGCTGGGAGTCGCCGCCGGAGGCGATCGTCCACTTGGGCGCGTGCTCCAGTACGACGGAGCGCGACACCGATTTCCTGATGCGGAACAATTACCGCTACACGCGCACGCTCGCCGAATGGTGTCTGGCACGCGACGTGCGATTCATCTACGCCAGCAGCGCCGCCACCTATGGCGACGGCGACCGCAGTTACTCGGACGACGATCGCGAGACGCCGACGTTGCTGCCGCTCAACAAGTACGGCTACTCCAAACAACTCTTCGACCTCTGGGCGCTGCGAACCGGAGCATTCGAAAAGATCGTCGGTCTGAAGTTCTTCAACGTCTTCGGGCCGAACGAATACCACAAGGCGGACATGGCGAGCGTCGTGTTCAAGGCGTTTCACCAGATTCGCGCGGAGGGCGTGGTGCGATTGTTCAAGTCCGAACGCGCCGACTATCCCGACGGCGGGCAACAGCGCGATTTCATCTACGTGAAAAGTTGCGTCGACGCCATCGCCTGGCTGCTTGATCATCGCGAAGTCGGCGGCCTGTTCAATCTCGGCACTGGCGTCGCCCGCACCTGGAACGACCTCGTCCGAGCGGTGTTCGCGGCGATGGACCTTCCAGCGCGGATCGAGTACATCGACTTGCCGGAAGCGCTTCGCGGCCGCTATCAATACTTCACGCAGGCGGAAATGGGCAAGCTCCGCGCTACCGGCTGTCCCGTCAATTTCCCCAGCTTAGAAGACTCCGTGCGCGACTACGTTCGCGAACATCTTCAGGAGCCGCGGCCTTATCTGAGTGCGCTTGGTTAAGTTGGCAAGCCAGGCAAGCTCTCACGACTGCGCCGGATGCTCTCGGGCTGGCGATTCTCGCGATCCGATGAACGATATGGGCCGCTGCCGATTAGCGCAGCGGCCGTTGAACCATCGGAACGACTGGGAATGCGCATCAAGTTTGCCACTTTGCGTTTAATCGCCTTGGCCGCTGCCGCGCCGATGGTCTGCGTCGCAGCGCAGCCGACGCGCGAGGCAAACGAGGCGAAATTGCGCGTGATGCAGAACCCGGCCCAGGTGCAGCCGGCGCAGCGACCGGCGATGACGTTGGCGGAGCTGGAAGGCCTGGCGCTTGCGAACCACCCGGGTCTCGGGCGGGCGACGGCGCAGCTTCGGTCCGCTCAGGGGGACTGGCTCCAATCCGGGCTGCCGCCGAACCCGGTCGTGGGCTACTCCGGCAATCAGATGGGCGATCTCGGCACCGCTGGCCAGCAAGGCGGCTACGTCGAGCAGGAGTTCGTCACCGGCGGCAAGCTGCGATTGAACCGCGCGGCCGCCGCGGCCGAGGTCCGCGCCCGGGATCAGCAATTGCGCGGCATGCAGATGCGCGTCGTCAACGACGTGCGGCTGCGTTTCTACGACGTGCTCGTCGCGCAGCAATCGCGAGACCTGGCCGGGCGATTGCAATTCGTCGCCGAAGAAGGCGCCCGCACCGCCGAGGCGTTACGCAAAGCCGAGGAAGGAAACCGCATCGATTTGCTGCAAGCGCAGATCGAAGTTCAAAACGCGCAGATCACCGCGATCAACGCTGGGAATCGCTATCTCTCCGCTTGGCGTCAATTGGCGGCCGTCATCGGCATGCCGTACTTGCAGCCCCAGCCGCTGGCCGGCAGTTTGCAGGGCGCAGTCCCAACGCTCGACTTCAATTCCGTCGTCGATCGCCTTTACGCGGAAAGCCCTGAACGCGCCGCGTCGCTGGCTCAAGTTGTCCGCGCGCGTTGGACGCTGCAGCGCGAACTCGCGGAACCGACGCCCAATATCAACGTCCAGACGTTGATTCAGCAAAACCAGGTGACCGACGAAGCGAACATCAGCGTGCAGGCGACGTTCCCGTTGCCGCTCTGGAATCGCAACCAGGGGGGCGTCCGTCGGGCTCAAGCCGACGTGGCCGCCGCACGAACCAATGTCAGCCGCGTCGAACTGGATCTGCAGCAACGCCTGGCCGCCGCCTTCGAGCGCTACAGCAACGCACAGCAGCAAGTGGATCGCTACGAAAAGTCGATCCTGCCGGCCGCCGAGGAATCGCTGCGACTCGTCACCGCCGGCTGGCAACAAGGCGAATTCGACTACCTCACCCGCCTCACGTCCCAGCGAACGTTCTTTCAAGTCAATCTCGCCTACCTCAACGCGCTCGGCGATCTCCGCGCGAGCGTCATCGAGATCGAAGGTCTGCTGCTCAAAGACAGCCTGAAGGAATGACGAATGTCGAAGCTCGAATGACGAATGCGTGTCGAAATCCGAATGACTGAATGTGAGCAATCAGACGGCGTTCTGGCTCACCATTCGACATTTGAACTTCGGATTTGATTCGTCATTCGGATTTCGACGTTCGTCATTACCTCCTCATCTTCGCTCCAGCAACTCCGCGATATGCAGCACCTCAATCGGCTTCCCCAGCCTGCGTAAGCGCCCGCCGATGTTCATCAGGCAGCCGGCGTCCGTGGAAACGACCGCGTCGGCGTCGGTGGCGGTGATACATTCGACTTTGCCGTCGACCATGGCCGTGGAGATGTCCGGATAGCGGACGGCGAAAGAGCCACCGAACCCGCAGCATTGATCGGCGCGCTGGATCGGTATGAACGTCACGCCGGCCACGTGGCGAATCAATCGCTCGACCTCGTCCGTCATGCCCAGCCCGCGCAGGTGGCAAGCGTAGTGATACGTCACGCGGCCGTCGAACCGCGCGCCGACGTCGACAACGCCGAGCCGATTCACCAGAAACTCGCTTAGCTCAAAGGTCTTCTCGGCGAGCCGCTGCGCTCGCGCGTGCCATGCCGGCTCGGCTTCGAGCAGGTGCGGGTATTCCACCCTGACCATCGCCGCGCACGATCCCGATGGCGCGACCACGGTCTCGGCGTGTTCGAATACCTCGATCGTGAACTTTGCCTGTTCCCGCGCGTAATCGCTGAACCCGCTGTTGTAAAAAGGCTGACCGCAGCAGGTCTGTCGCTCCGGAAAGCTGACTTCGTGTCCCAGCCGGCGCAATAGCCGCACCGTCGCCTGCCCCGCCTCGGGCCGCAGCACGTCTCCCAGGCAGGTAATCATAAGCGCGATGTTCACGCAGGAATTCTACACCAACCCGAAGCGCCAGCGAGGGGGAGCCGACTTCGATGGCAGTAACAGACAATGCGCTGAGGAAGCAACCGCATTCTCGGGCTAGTGCTTCGTTCCAGCGTGCCACGCCCACACATCTTGAACCGTCTGCTCGACCGGCACTTCTGGCCGCCAACCGGTAGCTTGCTGGAGCTTCGTGATCTCGGCGATCGCGTCGAACCGTTCGCCAGGCGACTTTTCTTCGACGCTGACGGTGCGTCCGGAGACCTGAATCAGTTGATCGAGGATATCTCCCGTGCGGCGCGGAACGCCGCTCCCCACGTTGTAAATCTCGCCGCCTAGACCACGTTCCATGAGTAGTCGATACGCTCGCACCACATCGCGGACGTCGCTCAGGTCGATCCAGGTATCGCGGTTGCGCACGGTGATCGTGTCGGCTCCGCTGGCAAGTTGCGCCGCCCATTCCGGCAGCATCATACTGCCGCCCTGACGTGGCCCGGTGTGTTGAAACGCCCGGGCGATGACCGCATCAACCTGGCCGGCGCGGGCCAATTCGAGCGTGATTCGCTCCGCCATCAACTTGGTTTTGCCATAAGCGTTCTTCGGCCGCAGCGGATCGTCCTCACGGGCCCGCACGTCGCCCGAGCTGGGCTGCGCGTAGACGTGACTGGTGCTTACAACGAGTACGCGGATCGATAACGGCGCTGCCCATTCCAATGCCCGTCGCGTCCCATCAGCGTTCGCCGCGATCGCCCGGGGCGTCGGCTCCGCGCCGCCGCACTCGCTCGGCACGCTGATCGCCGCGAGGTGATAGACGCAGTCAGGCGCGAAGTCGCGCACCACCCGGCTCAGGCTTTGCGACGTTTCGTCGGATGATAGATCGCCTTGCACGAGGCGCACATTGAGCTCCAGTTCAGTCGGCGTGCGTGCTGGCCAACGTCCGGAAGTTGATAGCCCCATCACTTCGTCGCCGGCAGAGAGCAGGTGCTCCGCGAGATGTCCGCCGACAAGGCCCGTGATTCCAGTGATGAATGCTTTCACGGGCAAGACCGATTTACCGCGGAGGCGCTGAGACGCAGAGGTGGGAGAGAGAGTGAGGGTGAAGCGAAGCCTTGTCCTGACTCATGAAACGGGTGCCACTGGCGGCTCGTCCGCCAGTGTTGAGCGACGTTAACTCCAGCACTGGCGGACGACCCGTCAGTGGCACCCATCGCTTCGCTTTTTTTCTGCGTATGCATTTAGTGTCCAACACTGGACGATTCCTGCTCCAGATCCGCTTCGACCATCATCCGCACCAGTTCCTCGAACGTCACCGTTGGCTCCCAACCGAGTTCGTGCTTGGCAAGGCTGGCGTCGCCGCGCAGGTGATCGACTTCGGCCGGGCGCATCAGACTCGGTTTGGTGTCGACATGTTTGCGCCAATCGAGACCGACGTGCCCGAACGCCAACTCCACCAACGTCCGCACCGCATGCTTGCGACCGGTGGCGATCACGTAATCCTTGGGCTCCGGCTGTTGCAACATCAGCCACATCGCGCGGACGAAATCGCCGGCGAAACCCCAATCGCGCTGGGCATCGAGATTGCCGAGCGTCAACTTCTGCGACAGACCGAGCTTGATCCGCGCCGCGGCGTTGGTGACTTTGCGCGTGACGAATTCCAGACCTCGCCGGGGCGATTCGTGATTGAACAGGATCCCGGAACAGGCGAACATCCTGTAGCTTTCGCGGTAGTTCACCGTGATCCAATGCGCGTACAACTTGGCGACGCCGTACGGGCTGCGCGGATAGAACGGCGTCGTCTCACGCTGCGGTTCCTCGGCTACGCGGCCAAACATCTCGCTGGAGCTGGCCTGATAGAATCGAATCCCCTGCGCGCCGATGGTCCGAATCGCCTCCAACATGCGCGCGGCGCCCAAGGCGTCGACGTCGCCCGTGAGCAAGGGCTGTTCCCAACTCGCCGGAACGAAACTTTGCGCCGCGAGGTTATACACTTCGGTCGGCTGCACTGCCTCTAAGACGCGCACGAGCGACATCTGATCGAGCAAATCGCCCGGATGCAGCGTGATGCGCTCCTGCAGATGCGCGATGCGCTCCAAGTTCGGCGTGCTCGCGCGCCGCACCACGCCATGCACGGCGTAGCCTTGCTCGAGCAGCAATTCGGCCAAATACGAGCCGTCTTGCCCCGTGATGCCGGTAATGAGCGCGGTCTTGGTCATGGTCAAACAATACACGTGGAGCCGGAAGCGTCAGCGACCGGAGTGCACTGGAGACGTCGCGTTTCGTCAGTTCACTCCGGTCGCTGACGCTCCCGGCTCTATTTTAGGCAGTTGGCGGTCGACCTAGCTCGCTTCCTCGGTCGTGCTTTCATCGCGCGGGACGCGGACTACGCCCGCTACGGTGTCTTCCTCGTCGAGGGCCATGATTCGCACGCCCTGCGTGTTGCGGCCGATGATGCTGATTTCGTTCACCGCCATGCGTTGCAGCTTGCCCCGGGCGGTGATCATCAGTAGTTCGTCCTCGTCGTTCACGCTGACCACGCTCACCACGGGGCCGTTGCGCTTCGTGGTCTTGATGTCGCGAAGACCTTTGCCGCCGCGCCCCTGCGTGCGATATCGCTGGCCGGAGGTGTTGCCTTCGGCCGCTTCGTCCGGTTCTTCGGCGGGCGCCGGTTCCACGGCGGTCGCTTCCTCGCCGGCGTCTTCGTCGGCGATCTCGTCCGCGCTGTTCGGGCCGAACGGCGTGCGCTTGCCGTAGCCGTTTTCGCAAACGGTGAGCAGCGTCGCGTCCGGATCGGCCACCACCATGCCGACCACCGCGTCGCCGGCGCTGAGCTTGATTCCCTTCACGCCGCTGGAGTTGCGTCCCATCGACCGGGCGCTTTCTTGTTTGAAGCGAATCGCCATGCCGGCTGACGTGGACAGCACAATTTCATCGCCGGGCTTGGTGATCGCAACGTCTACCAGCTCGTCGTCTTCGCGGAGCTTGATGGCGATGATGCCTCCCTTGAGGGGCCGGCGGAACGCGGACAGATCGGTCTTCTTCACCAACCCGGAACGTGTCGCCATGATCAAGTAGTGATCCGGCTGGTCGAAATCGCGGACGTTCATGCACTCCGCGATGGTTTCGCCTTCAGCCAGATTGAGCAAATTGACGATCGCCCGGCCGCGGCTTTCCCGGGCCAATTGCGGCAGGCCGTAGACCTTCTGCCAGTAAACGCGGCCGCGGTTCGTGAAGAACAGCAGGTAGTCGTGCGTGCTGGCGGCGAAGAGATGCTGAATGGGATCCTCTTCGTCGGCTGAAGCGCCCTTGAGACCTTTGCCGCCGCGGCGTTGCGCGCGGTAAGTGCTGGCGGGCGTGCGCTTGATGTAGCCTTGATGGCTGATCGTGACCACCATGTTCTCTTCGGTGATCAGATCCTCCAGATCGATATCGCCGAGCTCCTCGCCGGAGATCTCGGTGCGGCGATCGTCGCCAAGCTTCTTGGTCGCTTCCTCCATGTCGTTGCGGATGATCCGCAGAATATTCTGCTCGTCCGACAGGAGCCGCAGATACTCGGTGATCTCCGCCAGCAGCTCGCGGTATTCCTCGCCGAGCTTTTCCTGTTCCAGATTGACCAACTGCCCCAGCGTCATCCGCAGGATCGCGTCGGCCTGCACCGCGGTCAGCGTATACACGCCCGCCACGCCGCGCTCCGATTGAAACGCCGCAAAGCCGTCGTCGCCCAAGGCGCGTTGCATCATCGCCGCCGGGCATTCGACCCCCATCAAGCGCGTCTTCGCTTCCGGCTGCGTCTTCGACGAGCGGATGATGCGGATGATCTCGTCGATATTGGCATGCGCGAGCAGTAATCCTTCGACCGTATGCTTCCGCTGCCGCGCCTTGTTGAGCAGGAACTCGGTCCGCCGGCGGATCACCGTCACGCGGTGACGGATGAACTCTTCCAGCAGTTCCTTGAGGTTCAACGTCCGCGGCTTGCCGTCCACCAGCGCCAGCAGGATGAACGAGAACGATTCTTGCAGCGGCGAGAACTGGTAAAGCTGGTTCAGCACGATATCCGGATCGGCGTCGCGCTTCAGTTCCAGCACCAACCGCACCGGCTCGTTCAGATCGCTCTCGTTGCGCTGGGCCGAGATGCCCTTGATCTTGTCCTCGTTGATCAACTGCGCAATCCGCTCTTCCACGCGGTCCCGCGCCTGCTGATACGGGATTTCGCTGACGATGATCCGCGTGCGTCCCTTGCCGTGTTCTTCGACGCGGGTTCGCGCGCGGAGCACGATCGTGCTGCGGCCGGTATAGTAGCCGCGGCGAATGCCCGAGCGCCCGCAGACGATGCCGCCGGTGGGGAAATCGGGGCCGGGGATGATCTCCATCAATTCGTCGATCGACGTGGCCGGTTCGTCGATCAGGCGGACCACCGCGGCGCACACCTCGCGCAGGTTGTGCGGGGGGATCGACGCCGTCATGCCGACGGCGATCCCGATCGCGCCGTTGATCAGCAAGTTCGGGAACTTGGCCGGCAACACGACCGGTTCCGTGTGACGCTCGTCGTAGGTCGGAATGTAGTCGACGGTATCGAGCTTCAAATCTTCCAGCATCATCGCCGCGGCCGTCGACAGCCGGGCTTCCGTATATCGCATGGCGGCCGCGGGCAGGCCGGCGATCGAGCCGAAGTTCCCTTGCTTATCGATCAGCACGTGGCGCATGTTCCATTCTTGCGCCATGCGGACGAGCGTCGGATAGATGACGCTTTCGCCGTGCGGGTGATAATTGCCGCTGGTGTCGCCGGAGATCTTCGCGCATTTGACGCGACTGGCCCCCGGCGTGAGGTTCAAGTCGTTCATGGCGACCAGAATCCGCCGCTGCGACGGCTTGAGCCCGTCGCGCACGTCCGGCAGCGCACGGCTGACGATCACGCTCATCGCGTACGTCAGATAGCTGTCCTTCAGCTCATCCTCGATCTGCAATTCGACAATCCGCGTGCCTGCGGCGTTCCCGCCCGGGTCGTCGACCGGCGGCGCCGGCTGCAAGCCATCATCCACATCGTCGTCGTCAGCCAAGGATCAATCCTTTCGAGAATGAGCAAGCAGCCCCCACCAACCCGAAGCGCCAGCGAGGGGGAGCAAGCGCGAGTCATCAGCCCGAAACCGCGCGCTGAAAACCGGCTTCTTTTCCCCATCACCCGCGCGTCTAGCCAGCATCCGGCAAGCCGCATATGCGAGCCGCTTATCTTACCGGATTCCCAGCCAATTCTCAATCGCCGCTAGTGCCAAATGGCAAGTCGCAAATGCCGTATTGAGAAGGGTTTAGCGATCGACTTCGGCACGGACGTCGGAAGCGTCCCTCAGCAGCACCCAGCGGCCGCCAGGCTGGCGATCACGAAGCACTTGAACCGCCTGCCCAACTTGAAATCGATAGTACGTTTTCGAACCGACGATGGCCTCACGTTCGTATGATCGTCCATCTACTTTGACAGCTACCGTCATGTACTGATTGGACCACCGGCGCGTGAAACGCTTGGCGGTCAAGACGCCATGGCTCCAAATCCCGTCGACGAGGATTTTCGTGCAGGTCTTACGCACGTACCAGTACATCGCCTCACTTCCGATTGCGAGTAAAAGGATCAAACTCGCCAGAACGAGAAACGTCGGTGTATCTCGCGGGTAGGCGACCAAGAAAAGAATAGTTAGGAACAGGAGGCATTGCGCCCGGGCAAACCATCGATGAGCCCTGGTACACGGATAACACGCTTCGTCCACGAGTTGCTGATCAAACTCGTTCATAGTTGGAGTGCCACAGTCCTCTTTCGCATTTTCGCCGTTTCGCGCTTTCGCGATCGAAACGAGGTGATCCCTTTTTTATCGCGAAAACGCAAAGGGGAGACCTTACCGCGTGCTTTCCGGGCGGCGGAAAATCTCGCTCAGGATGAACGCCTGCTTCGCCGATTCTGGTTGGGACAGCATCCGGGCAATCGTGGCCGCCGCGGAGACCGGTACGGGGGCGCCTTCCGTGGCGGGATCGTCGTCGGATTCGGTGCCGGTCGTGAGCCGGCCGACCTGATGATCGAAGGTCTGATGCAGGTGCGAGTCGATCTCGGAGGGCTTTTCGGCGACTTGCGAGAGATGGCTTGAGCGTTCTTGGAATTGGCTCGTGCTCAGATGCCGTTGCACGTGCTCGCCGACCGTCCGCTCGCGCATGGGCTCTTCGACGACTTCCGCCGAGAGCGGCCTCGCCAATGGCTTCGACTTCTTGGGTGTCTGCGCGGGCCCTTTTTTCGGCGTCGCGGGTCGTTGTTGCTTCGGCTTGGGCGGCGGCTGTGCGGCGCGCTGCGCCTCGCGTTGGCGCTGTTCGGCGGCGCGGCGCAGGAAATCCTGTACGTCTTCCAAGCCCGGCTGCGGACGTTGCGGCGCCGGTGGCTGCGCCGGTCGGGGAACGGGCGGGGCCTGGTTCTTCTTGGCGTTGTTGACCAACTGGTTAACCAGCCAGATCAACCCCGCCACGGCCGCGAACGTGAGCTTGAGCCATGTTTCGAGATCGGCCGCCAGCAGCGGCGCCCAGCCCAGTATGTTCGCCCCGTCCGTCATGATACCGGCGCCCCCGCCGAGGTCCGCTGCGTCCTGCTCTGAGTGCCGGTGCCGGCGATCGAGCTCCGCATTTCCGTATCGGCCTGCACGTTGCGCAGCCGGTAGTAATCCATGATCCCCAACATCCCGGAACGGAAAGATTCCGCGATCGCCTTCGGCACTTCGGCTTCGGCCGCGACGAGCTTGGCGCGACTTTCTTCGATCTTGGCGACCATTTCCTGTTCCTGAGCGACCGCCATCGCGCGCCGGCTTTCGGCCGCTGCCCGGGCAACCCGCGTATCCGCTTCCGCCTGGTCTGCCTGTAAGCGTGCGCCGATGTTATCCCCCACGTCGATGTCGGCGATGTCGATCGAGACGATCGCGAACGCCGTCAGGCTGTCCAGCCCGCGGTGCAGCACCGCCTTGGAAATCCGGTCGGGGTTTTCCAGCACCATCAGGTGCGTCTCGGCGGAACCGATCGCGCTGACGATGCCTTCGCCGACGCGAGCGATAATCGTTTCTTCGGTCGCACCGCCGATCAATTGTTTCAGATTCGCCCGCACGGTGACGCGAGCCTTCACTTTGAGCTGAATGCCGTTCTTGGCCACGGCGTCGAGCGATTCCCGGCCGGAGTTCTTGCCCGGACACTCGATGACCTTCGGGTAAACGCTGGTCTGCACCGCTTCGAGGATATTCCGCCCCGCCAGGTCGATGGCCGTCGCGAGTTTGAAATCCAGATCGATGATCTTGGCTTTGTTGGCGGCAATGATGGCCTTAATGACGAGCGGCACGTTCCCGCCCGCCAGATAATGGGCCTCCAGCGCCCGGCGCGTGATCCCGGTGCTGTCTCCCAGCCCGGCTTGAACGGCCATGATCTTGCTGCGCACGATCACCTCGGGCCGCACTTTGCGGATCGACATGGTGATCAGGTCCAAGAGGCCGATGCCCGCCCCGGTGGTGACCGACTGGATATACAGCCGGAAAAACCGCACTAACATCGCGAACAGCACTAAACCGACGACGGCCGCGATCAGCAAGCCGATGATGATGATCCAGCTGCCAACCCCAATTTCGTCCTGAGCCTGAGCGAGCAACATGCGACGGTCCTTGGAAAGCGGGAGATACCGCTACCAAGTGTCGCGGTTAGGGGCGGCGGTTGTCAAGGAAGCGGAGGAAGTAGGTGAAGGTAGGTGAAGTAGAGGATGGAAAGGGGCGGTTCACTTGTTGGTCCGTGCTGGTAGCTGTTGATAGCGGCCGTTGTGCAGGACGTCGAACCTTGCTTCGGGAAAGAGACGCCGCAGCCGTTGGAGCTGGGCGTCAGGAAATGGTTCCACCGTGATTCGAATGATCGTGCGGCCGCGATCGCCGAACAGCCATAATCCGCCCGGCGCCGTCGATCGTGCAAAGAGGTCGTGTCCGGAAGCCGAGAAGCTTTGCACGCCAGGAATGTTCAAGGCCGCGCGGCGCTCGCGAATCCACTTTCCGTGATGGGCGTCGAGGCCAAGACCCACGCACAGCACGGTGAGCACCAGCCACAGCGTGCGAAACGTGAACTGGTTCCAACGCCGCGCAGGTTTCATGTTCACAATTTTAGGTCAGGCACCGCCGACGAAGGCACTGAGCGCGCAATTGGCTCACCGTCGCCACGTCCCAATGATAGCCAAAAGCGTGCCTGACAAAGAGCTACGCGGGCCTGATGTCAGGCACATTCTGGGCCTGCGTCTATGGATATTGCCACGGCCGGAGTTGTTGCATCACGGATTACTTCGTCGGCGGTGCCTGACCTACTTTTCAATCCCCCAACTGCGACTTCTTCCGCAAGATATGATGATAGTGCTGCGCGAAGCGGTGGGCCTCGTCGCGTACGTATTGCAAGAGCCGCAACGCGTACGCGTGGCGGCTGAGTTTCAGTGGTTCGCTTTCGCCGGGGCGGAAGATTTCTTCTTCTTTCTTCGCCAGCGAGATCACCGTTGGCGGTTCCACGCCCAGCGTGCGGAAGGCGTCCATGCCGGCGTTGAGTTGGCCTTTGCCGCCGTCGATCAGCAGGATGTCCGGGAAGGACTCGTCCTGATCGCGCAGCCGCGTGAAGCGGCGCAGCACTACTTCGTGAATGCTCTGGAAATCGTCAATCCCTTCCACGCCGCGGATGCGGAATCGTTTGTAGCCGGGCTTGAACGGCAGCCCATCGATAAACTGCACCAGGCTGGCCACCGTTTCGCCGCCGCCAAGATGGGCGATATCGACGCCTTCGATCACCCGCGGCTTCTTCTCCAGCTTGAGCACTTTCTTCAAGCCGGCGAGTCCCTTCTTCGGGTCGATGAAAAACACCTCTGGCTGGACGTGCTTGTCGAGCTTGCCGCGGCGGTCGAGCGTTTCCAGCATCTGGATTTCATCGCGCAGACGCGCCGCTTTTTCGAAACGCAGTTCCTTCGACGCGGACGCCATCTCTTCGCGCATCGATTTCAGCAGCGCTTCCTTCTTGCCTTCCAGGAACATCCGCAGCCGATCGATGTCCTTGCGGTATTCCTCCTTCGTGATCCGCAGATTGCACGGCGCGGTGCATTGATTGATGCTCGCCAACAGACAGGGGCGGTACCACCGCCAGCGCGGGTCGCCGTCGCGGATGTCCAGAGTACAGTTGCGGAACTTGAAGATCTTCTGCAAGACCTGGATCGCCCCGCGTAAGCTGCCGGCGCTTAGGAATGGGCCGTAGAGCTTGACCCCCTTCTGCGCCGGCTCCCGCGTGAACTCGACAGTGGGGAAATCCTCGCCGGTGGTGATCTGCAAATACGGAAACGACTTGTCGTCGCGCAAGTCTTTGTTGTATTTCGGCTGGACGTCCTTCACCAACCGCGCTTCGAGCAGCAGCGCGTCCACCTCGCTCTCGGCGGCGATGAAATCGATATCGCAGATCTCCCGCACCAGGTCGGTCGTCCGCCGGTCCTCGCCCGCGGCCTTGAGAAAGTAACTGCCGGCACGGGCGCGGAGATTCTTGGCCTTGCCGATGTAGATCACCCGGCCCGCCGAGTCCTTCATCAAGTAAATGCCCGGCGCGCGGGGAAACTCGCGCACCTTCGACAAGGCGCGGCGGAACCCAAACGTCCCGACGTAGTCCGGCCCCATCCCGTCAGGCGGGAGTTCCGCATCCTGCGATGGCAATGGCTCGTCCATGGGCGAGAGAGAGTCCGGTTCGGTGGCGTTGAACCGAATTATACGTCCCCGGCGAGAAACGACACGCTTCACTTTCGGTCCGCGCACCCGCGACAATTCGCGAAGGAGGCGGCGGCAACGGCGCTGAGGTAGGCGGGGGTCGGCAAATGCGCCGGCAGAATCTGCTAGTGGCCCGTCGACTCGTCGAGGCGGGAGTGCCGATTGTGAACGTGTACGACTTTCAGCAGGAAGGCCAGAACTGGGATGCGCATTTCAAGTGCTTTCACCAGCATCAGGAATTCCCGCTACCGCTCGCCGATCAATCCCTGGCGGCCCTGATTGAAGACTTGGACACCGCGGACGGCTGGATTTGCCATTGGTCGTCGCGGTGGGTGAATTTGGCCGCACGCCCCGCATCAACAAAGAGGACGGCGGCGTACGAGGGGGCGCAGCGTACGGCGCCAGCGATCGGTTCGGTGCTTTCTCCGTAGAGGCACCCGTACCCCGGGCGACCTTGCCGCGACTGTTTTCTGGCGCTTCGGCCTCGATCGGCATGCCGAGATTCATGATCCCCTGGGCCGACCCGATCACATCGCCAGCGTGAACCAGTCAATTCGGTGTACAACGCCTAAGCGAGCGCAACAGCGCAGTACTTCCACTGCAGCACATGCGTAGCAAGGTCCAGAAATCAACCCGCAACAGAAAAAGCCCTCGCCGCAACAT
>JALHLM010000102.1 GCA_022844585.1 Pirellulales bacterium
GCTCTTCCGATCTTGCGAGCACTCCGTCGCCGGTGCTTTTTACAACGACACCTCCATCATCGGACTCAACGATGGCACGGACTGCTTCATCGTACTGCTCGCGAAGGTCTTCATATGCAATTTCGCCTAGTTGCTCGCGAATTTCGGTCGACTTTGCAATATCAGTGAAGGCGATCGCCAACACCGCTGTGTGCTTGCGGCGACGAAAATCGTCCACCACTTCGAGCGATTTTGCATCGGCTGACCAATCATCATTCAGCATGATTGCACTACCTCTTCCGGTAATCCCCCACGCCCGGCAACTTCGCATGCACGTCCGGCCCGAAGTACCGCAGCCCCACCAGCGGTTCACTGCCGGTGTTTTCAATCTCCACGCCGCGCTTCGCCGCCGTGTGCGTGATGAACACTTCGTCTTCGGTTTCCTGCCCGAAGTGAATCATCGCCGGCGTTTGTAACGCCAGCTTGCCCATCCGGCCGCGGCCTTGGACCGTGATCCAGCCGCTCGCGCCGGGGTCTTTGAGCGTGCATTTCACGCCGGGCTCGATGGTCAATTCCTTCGCGCTGAACAGTTGTTCGCCATCGACCGTGCCGTAGACGATCCACTTGTCGGTGTAACCCTTGCCGGAGGCCGTCTCGTCGACGATCGGCTCCAGGTAGTTGTGGTCTTTGAAGTGCGTGTCGACGTTTTTGTCCCAGTCGAGTTGCTCGATGATGAAGTCGAGGTCCTGGTGCTTGTCCTTCGGCACGTCCTTGACCAGCAGCGACCACGGCACCTCGCGCCCTTCGACCAGCGACTGGAACATGCCGAACACGTCGGAGCCCCATTGCGGTTCGTAAGTGCAGAGCGAGCCCGGCGCGTGCAGCACGCCCGGCGGAATCAACCAGCCGGTCCCGCGCTTCAGGCGATACGCACGGGAAAGATCAAGAATCCCGTTGTCTCCCTGGGCCCAATTCTCCAGGCACTTGCGCAGTTGCGCCTTCGTGGTGCCAGGTTCCAAGCCCATGAACGTGTACGCGAAATTGTTGTCGACGTTGTTGTACTGCGGCGGGAAGTAATAGCTCTCCGGCTTCCCTTCCTGACCGGTCAGCGCGGCGTGCTCGAACCCCTGGTGCATGTGATGGGGAATCGGCCCCATGTTGTCGAAGAATTTCGAGTAGACCGGCCACTTCTGGAAGCGATCGAACAAATCATCGCCGATCAGCTTAACGCCGTCCTCGGCCACGGCGTCCTTGAGCGTGAACTGCTGCCCGCCGAACGTGACGAAGCTCAGCCCCTCGTGCCAGACGCGCCCTTCGTTCGCCGCCTCGGTCGTGCTGGCGAACCACCGCTCGTCGATGCCGCCGCGATGCGCCCCGTAGGCGTACCAGTCGGTCGGCGCCAGCTTGATCCGCTTGCCAGGGTGCAAAAAGCTCCGCGGCACCCAGGTCGGCGTCAGCCGCAACAACCCGTCGCCGGCCTCCATGGCCTGAGCCAGCGGCTTGGCGACATTGTCCCCCTTCACAACATTCGAACTGACGGCCATGGGAGCGGAACCTCGGAAAAAAGCGCGGTGGGTGCCAGGGAACATCTCCCCGCGCAAAACCTCCGGGCGCTGACGCTTCCGGCTCCAAGACCTGCGCTGGGGACCCTTGTTTTATTCCCCGGTCGGGGGCTTCGCAAGCGGCGTGAGAAGTTGGCTGGGGAATGCACGTCCAATGGGTGGCTCGAGGCAGCACAGCGGAATAGGCTGGTTGAACAGCCGGTGAAAAGGAGGCGAGATGTCTCTGAGTGAATCCCCAAGAATCGGCGTCGAAGAGGCCGAGCCTCGGTTCCTGGAATTGCTTGAAAGAGTGGCTCTGGGCGAGGAATTCGTTATCACGCGCAACGGCGCAGCGATTGCTCGACTTGTGCCCGTCCAACGGACGACAACGCCCGACAGCCGGCGTCAGACGATCGCGGCCCTGCGCAACTTGTCCGAGGGCAAGCGACTAGACGGAACCACGATCAAAGAGTTGATCGCCGAGGGCCGGCGATGAAGCCGTCGCGACGGGTCAGACGCCTCACACCTTGGCGCTCATTGGTTATCACGCCGAACGACCGGAGATTCAACGCGCGATCGACTTCCTCGTGGCCACGCAAGCCGAAGACGGCAGTTGGCCGATGAATTCCCGCTCTGCCCCAGACGGCTCGCCCGGCAGCGCTACGCTCTTAACGCCGATCAACTGCGCCGCCGCCTCTTGGGCGACGCTGGGGTTGGTGACGGCGAAGCCGCTGGGGAAGTGAGCAATTCAGACGTTCGCATTGGCCCTTCGGCAGAGGAGCCCTACGGTCGGAAACGTGTCACGGTTCGGAGAGCGTGACACAGCCGAGACCGTGTTGCGCAGCAACCGATGCCGAGCGACATCAACACCCAGGCGGACGGTTCCGGTACGGCCAGCGGTCCCGCCTCGCCAAAGTTGTTCCGCACCGCGTTCAGATCGGCGATGTTAATGCGACCATCCCAATTCACGTCCCCTGTGAGGCCGATTCCGCTGGACCCAAAGGAATTGCGGACGGCATTCAGATCGGCCACGTTGACTTGACAATCGCCATTCGCATCCCCTGCGGGGCATCCGCCCGAGAATGGCTCGTATACAACCAGTCCCGGGCGCATCATCGAGTCGTCCGCCATCAGGAACTCGAGCGCTAAGTCGCGCTTGGCAAGAGGAGCGAACAGCGTTCCCAGTCGAATCCGCGCGCCGGCGCCCAACACGTTTGCCGCCAGCGGATTCAGTTCGGCCAGCATCTTCGCGCTGGGATTCGCTTCCATCCAGGAATCAATATCACGGTCCGCAAAGCTGTTCCATGCGCTATCTTGCGGATTCAAGGATCCGCTCGCCGAAGAGATGCGATAGCCGTCGATCGGCACTTCGAACAACGACTGGTTTTCGAGGATCGCTTCACCGGATTCCGGATCAATCACCAGCACGACGTGATTGCGCCAACCGTGGAATTCGACCGCGGCGCTCCGTGTTTGCCCGGACGGATCGTAATACCGGAATCGCAGATCCTGCACATACGCTTCACCGAGGGCGTCGGGCAGAAAACCATAGGCGCGGCCGAGCGTGAAGGCCTCGTTGGGCGCTAACGTCATATCCCCAATCGGATTTAATTCTGACAGCCGTGAATCGTCGGGATTCGCCTCTTGCCAATCCGCGAATCCTTGGTCAGCAAGACTTCGCCAGCCATGGTCGTCGAACGCCAGATGTCCGCCCGGCGAAGTCAGCGAGTAACCGTCGAAATGGACGGCCTCGGCCGAGGTATTTTGCACCACGACCTGGCCGTGCCGGCGGTCGACGCGTACCGTCAGCCCGCCCGACGCGGCCAGCGCGAAGCGCCCCACGACGGCGCGATGGTCGGAAGGATAGGGCGTGACCACCAAGTCGGCGAACGCGTTGTTCTCTCCCACGACGATGGCATCGAGCGGATCGACCACCTCGCCGGAGTGATAGACGATATCAATCCGATCATGGACTTCGCCCGGCCCGTCAAGAGGTGTCCACGTGTCTCCGCGACGTTCCACCGGATTTGAATGCACCGCGCGATAGGAATCCGTCAATCCGGCCTGCTCCGCCTTGATCGACACCGGCCAGGCGACCTTCATGCCGAAGTTCATCCCCGCGTCGGCGGCCTCGGTGGTCCAATCCAAATGCGATGGTTCGTTAAAATCGCCGACCAGGAACACGGGCGCGCCACTCGCGAGAAACGGCGACATCGACTCCAACGTTCGCGACATAGCGGCGCCGCGCGCGGCCTGCGCGCCCGCAATCGCCTGCGCTTCCGTCGAAATCAGGCGATCGCGGATATCGTACGGCTGATACGGATAAGCCGCCAAATGCACGTTGAACAAATAGGCTGGTTCACCCGACGGCAAGGCGACTTCTACGCCGCTGGTGAGAGATTGCGTGATCGGGTAGCGGCTGAGAAATGAAATGTCGCCGTCCTGAACGTGGTGATAGAAGCCAAGCATGTCGGCCAACGCCGCCGTCGAGCCTCCCTGTTCCTGAAGGCCGATTAGATCGGCGCCCGACGCTTCAATCGCCTCGACAGTCTTCGAAAGCGGCTGTCCCAGCGCGGTGCCACCGTGCAGGATGTTGAAAGACATGACTCTCAACTCCGCGCCAGCCGCGGCTGAGTTCGACAACGCAGCAATGACATAGACGCCGATCAAAAGCGACTTCCGCCACCATCGAAACTCCACCGCCATGAAAGCCCTCATCGCAGCCGGGTGCGCCTGGCATTCGAGAACCTGCAACAATGCCAAGCCTATGGTAACACGCCGTGCGGATCAGGTCTTTGGAGTTGACTCGTTGCCGCGCTCCGCCCATTGGCGTCGGAGACGCCTCCCATAAGCTGTTGCAGATGCCGCATCACGGCCCGCTCCAGCACCCGCCCAATCCCCCACAATACCACCCGCCCCCACCGCGACCTCGGCCATAGCGCAAACTCCCGCACCACCGCCGTCATCTCCCCCTCGCGCCGAAACAGCCAAGTCTCGTCAAAACGGTTCGCCAGCTGGCTCAGCGGCGGAGAAAAGTCGTCCATCCGAATTTGTACCCGGCGGTCCGGCGCCCACTCCACGATTTCTTCGACGTGACGGGAACCGTCGGTGTTGGTAACCCGAATCCGGGTGCCAACGACTTCCGGCGTACGCAGCTCAAATTCCGCCAGCCGAATGCCCGGCAAAAACGCGTACCCGGTAAATTCCGGCCACCTGGCGAGGTCCAAAATCTGACCGGCAATCTCCTCCGGCGGCTGGGCGAAAGTTGCCCGGCAGGCAAAAGTCACAGGACGAATTTCAGGCATGTTGACTCGAATTCAGAGGTGGAACCACGAAAGACACGAAAAGCACGAACGGGTTGCTTGCGAGGCCTTGCCATGGATGGCTAAATCCTGATTCACACATTCCACGGCCGGCAATTTCCATCCATTCCACGATACTTCCGCCCCTTTCCCTCCTTTTTCGCGTGTTTCGCGGGCAAATCCCCTACCCCAGACCCAGCGTTGTAACATCCCGGCCCGGTCTCCGCTTAACAGGGTGTCCTGGAAACAAACCGCACCGCCCGAACACCTGATAAGCTGCCGGAGACCACCATGAAACCGCTTTGGAAAACCCGCACTGGATTGTTGATCGTCGTCCTGGAAATCGTCCTCGGCTTGACCGCCAGCTCCGCGTTCGCCTGCGGCGGCATCGGGATTGGCGTCAGCGTGGGGGGCCGCGGTGGCTCGCATCACCGCTCGTATCCCCAGAAGCGGGTGCATGTGCATCGCCAGACGCCGGTCGTGCCGGTTGCCGCCCGCGTGCAGGCCCCGGCCTTGCCGTCGGTGATTCGTCCGGCGAGCTTGGTGACGCCCCAGCCAGCCCCGCCGCCGCAAGTTCAATTCCCGTTGGAACTGGTGGACGTTCGCCTGGTCGACCTGGGCAACGCCTCGGCCGGCGTCGGCCCGCGGTTCCGCCTGGTGTTGAAGAATGTGACGCCCGCCACGCTCAGCCAGCCTTTCGAGGTGGTGCTGACGGCCGGGATCAGCCGTGATTTCTCCCCCGCGTTGCCGACCGGCGTCGAAACCGTCGCCGAAATCGCCGCCGGGGCTGTCCTGCCGGTCGACGTCCGGTTGCCGGTCGACGCGATGACCATGAACTACCCCGGCCGCCCCGAACCGGCCCCGTTCAGCACGGTGTTCGTGATGATCAACGGTCCGAAGAACGCCGCGGGTTCCTCGAGCGTGACGACCATGGCGGTGCTGGCCCTGGCCGACGTGCGTTTGGTCGACATGTCGATCGCCGCCGCGAACACCGCCGCGGAAGTCGGCACGCCGGTCGCTCTGCCGGGCGAAGGCTTCGGACTGCAAGCCGGCAAGGTGACCTTCAACGTCGCCGGATTGAAGCTCGACGCCGAGTTGCTGGACTGGTCGGAGAACGGGATCACCGTGCGTATGCCGCAACTGGCCCTGACCTCGCCGACGCCGGTGCAGTTGCTCGTGACCCGTGCCGACGGCCAGGCCGCGGCCCCAGTCGCCCTGACTGCGGTGCTGCCGGTCGCCGCCCCGAGCAACGACGAAGTGCCGTTCCCCACCAGCCCGCTGTTGCCGGAAGCTCCGGAAGCCGACGCGACCGGCGAAGAAGCCCAAGCCTCGGTCGACACAGAGGCGGAAGCGACCCCGAGCCTGGCCTTCGGCGGCCTCGGCCTGCCGGTGCTGAGCGGCTCAGGCGCCGCGGAATAACTGCAAGATTGGAAGTGATAGCTAAATCGAAGTAACAAGCCGCCGGATTCGCCAACGCGAGTCCGGCGGTTTTCTTTTTTTTCGGCCCCTAAGGGCGAATTCGATCTGAACCCGGAAGGAGCGAATTCGTTCGCAGCCCCGAAGGGGCGACAGATAATAGCCAGTGGTGCAAACCGCTGGAAAGATTGCAAACAAATACAATCGAGCCCCAACGGGGCGACACAAGGAGTCGTCGATTCGTGTCGCCCCGTTGGGGCTCAATTCTTCTCGTGTGTTCTCATCCAGGGGTTGCGCTGCGCTTCACCCCTGGCTATTATCTGTCGCCCCTTCGGGGCTAATCACATCGGCGTCCTGGCAAGCGTTGACTATCAAGAGTCGTCAATCCATTCACTTTCAATCCACGTAGGCCAACTCATTCAAATTGAGCAGCACGTGGCAAAGCGACGCCCAGGCGGCTTCGTCTGGCGATGGTTGATCGGCGAAGCGGGTGCGTTGCGATTCGACGTGTTGCAGAGAAGCGGCTTGTTCGGAATCCGTGGGATTGCGGCCCAAGGCGAAGCGCCACGCAGTTGCGACGCGCTTCGCCGGATCGGACTCCGCCGACGTCACGCGGCGCGCCAAGGCGTGGCTGCGTTCGTGAACAAAGGGATCGTTCAAAAGAGCCAGCGCCTGCGGGGCGACGATCGTCACATCACGGCGGCCGCACGAAAGCGTGGTGTCGCTGAAGTCAAACGTCGTGAGCAACGGCGTGAGCAGGCTGCGCTGCGCAAAGATGTACAGGCTGCGCCGGCGCTGTTCTTCCGGCGGCGAAGCCGCGTAGGCGGCGCCTTTGCGCGATAAGCCTTCGAGTGCTTCGGGACTCATCGTGGGGCGAAAGCCAGGCCCGCCGCGGCGTGGATCGAGCTCGCCGCTCACAAAAAGCAACGTGTCGCGAAGCGCTTCGGCGTCAAGCCGGCGGCGCTCGGCCCGCCACCAGAACTTGTTGCCAGAATCGCGCGTGTTGTACTCGTCGGCCTGCGGATGCAGCGAAGCCTGGCGATAGGTATTTGAGGTCAGCATTAAACGATGGATCGCCTTCAACCGCCAGCCGCTCGCCATGAGCTGGGTGGCGAGCCAATCAAGCAACTCCGGATGCGTCGGTCGGTCGCCAGTGAAGCCAAAGTTGTTGGGCGAACGCACCAGGCCCGCGCCGAAATGCTCCTGCCACAGACGATTGACGATCACCCGCGCGGTGAGCGGATTCTCGCGTGAAGCAATCCACTGCGCAAGTTGCAACCGCCGCCGGGTGGTTTTCGCACCGTCATCCGGCGCAGTAAATTCGCCTGAGTGCGCCGCGAACGAAGGCGCGGCAGGCTTGGCTTCATCGAGCGGCTGATTACGATCGCCGTTCTTCAGCAAATGCAATGGAGTCGGCGATGCCGTAAGATCGGTCCAGGCGAGCACTTCCTTTTCACCGATTTCGTCGTCCGACGGCCCGCCCAACAGCCCCGCGTCGCGCGGCTCGATTGGCCCAGCCCAAAACGCTGCGGCGAAGCGGTAGTAATCCACCTGCGGGATCGGATCGAACTTATGATCGTGGCAGCGCGCGCATTTAGCGGTGATGCCCAGAAACGCCGAAGAAGTGACATCGACTAGGTCTTCGAGTCGCTCGTATTTGTAATCCTGCGGATCGTTCGGCTCGTCGTTCCAAGTGCCCAGCCGCAACATGCCGGTGGCGATCAGCGTCCGTGTCGAGCGATCCGGCAACTCGTCGCCGGCGATCTGCTCGACGATAAATCGATCGTACGGCAAATCGTCGTTGATAGCGTCGACAACCCAATCGCGATACTTCCAAGCAAAAGGTTTCTCCTGATCGCGCTCATAGCCCGAAGTGTCGGCGTAGCGTACGACGTCCAACCAATGCCGCGCCCAACGCTCGCCGAATTCCGGCCGTTCTAGCAATTTATCGACAAGACGTTCATACGCGTCCGGCGCAGGGTCCGCCACAAACGCTTCGATCTCTTCGAACGACGGCGGCAAGCCGATCACGTCGTAGTACAACCGGCGCATCAACGTCCGTCGATCCGCCTGCGGCGATGATTGAAAGCCTTCCTGCTCCAAGCGCGCAAGTATAAACGCGTCGATCGGATTCATCGTCCGCGCCGCGTCGACCGCGGGAACGTCGACATTTCGCACGGGCTGCAACGACCAGAAATCGCGCCCCGCGCGCACATCGGTGGTGCGTTCATACGGATCGAGTACGCGGCCTTCCGGCCACACTGCGCCGCCCGCGACCCAGTTGCGAAGCACCTCGATTTCTTCATCCGGCAGCCGCTGCGAGCGCCCTTTCTTCTCCGGCGGCATTTCGCCGGCACTGACACGCTCGATGAGTAAGTTGGCCGCAACATCCCCGGGCGCAATCGCAGGACCGCTGTCGCCGCCTTGCGCTAAGTGCGGCCCGTTGGTCAACACAAGCCCACCCGCGGCCGTGCGTTCGCCGTGGCACTCCAGGCAACGTCGGATCAGCACCGGCGCCACGTCACGCTCGAAATCGACTTCGCCGGCTCGTGCGGCCGCCGGCAAAATCAGCGCCACCGCCAAGGTCCGCCACCGCCAGTTTCCAAACATGTTTCCGCCCCAAAGTTCGCAGCATGTCGGCGGCGTTTATTCTAACCCAGGGGAATCGAATTGCACGCTGGCCGGGTGGGTCGCCTGATTGACCTTGTTCCGCGGGCTATGGTAGCCTCACAGCAGCGGGTATACGGTCAAAAAGGGCGGCGCTGGTCGCGTTAAAGGTATACCCTGGCGGACTTTGAAGGACGTTTCTGTGAAGCATGCGGCTATCGGCCCGATCGCCCTGCATTTCCCCGCTCGGGTCGAAACCAACGAAGAGTTGGCCGCGGTGTTTCCCAAGTGGGACATGGAGCGGATCTACGAGAAGACGGGGATCCGGCAGCGGTACGTCGCGGAGCCCGAGGAATGCGCGTCGGATCTCGCGGTCGCCGCCGCGGAGAAGTTGCTGCACGCACATGAGATCGATCGCACGTCGATCGACTACCTGCTGCTATGCACGCAGACGCCCGACTATCCCCTGCCGACCACGGCCTGCCTGCTGCAGCATCGCTTGAAGTTGCCGAACACCACCGGCGCGCTCGATTTCAACCTCGGTTGCTCCGGTTTCGTCTACGGGCTTTCGATGGCGCAGGGCTTGATCGCCTCGGGCCAGGCCCGGCGCGTGCTGTTGATCACGGCCGAAACCTACTCGAAGTACATCGACGACGAAGACCGTTCACTCCGGACGATCTTCTCCGACGCCGCGGCTGCCACATTGATTGAAGCGTCGTCGACGCCGTCGCTGGGCCCGTTCACGTTTGGCACCGACGGCGCCGAAGCCGACACCTTGATGGTCAATCAAGGGGGCGCTCGACAAGTGCAGCACGCGCTCAAACCGCGCAAGCGCCATCGTTGGGCCAGCCAACTCTATATGGACGGCCCCAGCCTGGTCACCGCCACGCTGGAACGCGTCCCGCCAATGATGGACGCGCTATTGGCGAAAGCCGGCCTTGCACAGGCCGACATCGACTACTTCCTGATGCACCAGGCCACGCTGCTAATGCTCGATCGACTGCGAGCGCAACTCCAAGTCGGCGAGGATCGGATGCCGACCGTCATCGAACAATTTGGCAATACTGTCTCCTCGACCATTCCAATCGTCATCCACGACCTCCGCCGCCGCGGGCTGCTGCGACCGGGGACGCGCTCCATGCTCGTCGGCTTCGGCGTCGGCTTCTCCTGGTCCGGAACGATCTGGACGGAGACCTGGCCAGGGGCGTGACCCGTTCTCGCTTCGTATAGCAACGGCGCGCTGCGCGACAAAATAGAGCCAGAAGCGTTAGCGCCTGGAGCGCACATCTGCAAGCAACGCTATTCTCTACGCGCTCCAGGCGCTAACGCTTCTGGCTCTAAGCGCATCGCATCTTGTGTCACGTCGCAGTTCGCACCACGCGCACCGCGCACGCCTTATACGCCGGTTGATGCGAATAGGGATCAAACACCGCATCCGTCAAGCGGTTCGTCGCATCATAATGCATCGGCAGAAACAACTGCCCCGGCCGCACGGCAAGCGTCAAAAAAGCGCGGGCCTGCAGTTGCCCGCGTTGCGAGGCGACTTCAATCAGTTCATCCGGTCGAATCCCCAGCTCCTGAGCGTCGGCGGGATTAATCTCCACATAGATCTCCGCGGGATAGAGCTTGCGCAACACCGCCGACTTGCTGGTGCGCGTTTGCGTATGCCATTGCGATGCCGACCCGCGCCCTGTCAACAAGATCATCGGAAACTCGGCGCTCGTCGGTTCCGGCAACGGGCGCGGCGCTTCGCAAACGAACTTCGCGCGCCCATTAGGACGGTAATACCGCCCATCCGTGAACAGCCCGCGTTCTTGCCGTTGATTGCCGGCGTCGGACGCGTAAGGCCACTGAATGCCGCCGTGGGCGTCGAGTTGTTCGTAACTTTCGATGCCGGAAATATCGCACGGTTGTCCCGCGCTCAAACGCGTCATGATTCGGAACACGGCTTCCGGCGAATCCCAGGCGCGAAACATCTCACCGCAACCCCAGTACCGGGCAATCGCTTGGAAGATGCGAAAATCCGTCAGCGCTTCTCCGGGCGCACGGGAGACCTTGCGGATCACGCCAACGCGCCGTTCGGAGTTGATCAGCGTGCCATCCTTTTCACCCCACGCGGCAGCCGGCAGGACCAGGTCGGCGTGCTGGGCCGTTTCGGTCGAGTGATACATATCCTGCACGACGAGGAGATCGAGCCGGTCCAACACGTCGCGCAGCATGGATTGATTGATCCACGAATGCGCCGGATTGGTGCCAATGATCCAGAGGCCGCGAATCTCGCCGCGAAGAATCCCTTCCACGATCAAATGATACGGCCTGCCCAACTTTTGCGGAATCACGGCCTCGTCAATGTCGAGAATACCAGCGACTTTCGCCCGATGTTCGGGATTCGCGAAGTCATGTCCGCCCAGCAAGTTCGTGGTGTTGCTGAACAGCCGCGAACCCATCGCGTTGCATTGGCCGGTGACGGAGTTCGCGCCGGTCCCAGGCCGGCCGATGTTGCCGGTCATCAGCGCGAGGTTGATAATCGCCTGCGCCGTACGGACGGCCTGGTGGCTTTGATTGACCCCCATCGTCCACCAGAACGACACCCGCGCGCCGGCGTGAATCGTCCGCGCGAGGCGCTCAATCGACTCGGCCGGCAATTGCGTTTCGGCCGCCACGGCTTCCAGCGTGTAAGGTTCCACGAAGCGCGCGAAATCGTCAAAACCTTCAGTATGCGCGGCGATGTATTTCCCGTCGATCCAGCCGCGCTCAATCAACAGCCGCGCCAGGCCGTAGAGCAACGCCAGATCGGACTTCGGATAGAGCGGCAAATGCTGCGTTGCCGCCATCGCCGTTTCCGTCGTGCGCGGGTCGATGACCACGATCTCCGGCCGATACGGATTCCGCATCACGCGCTGCCAGAGAATCGGGTGCGCGAGGCAGAGGTTGCTGCCAACGAGGACGATCACGTCCGATTGCTCAAAGTCAGCATACGTGTACGGCGGCGCATCGAAGCCGAACGATTCCTTGTAGGCCGTTGCGGCGGTAGCCATGCATTGCCGCGTGTTGCTATCACAGTGCCGCATGCCCATGCCGAACTTAGCGAGCGCCCCGAGGAACGCCATCTCTTCCGTGGCAATCTGCCCCGTGCTGAGAAAAGCGATCGACTCCGGGCCGTGCTCCGCCTGGATCCCCTTCATCCGCGCGACGAAGGTCTGCAGAGCCTCATCCCACGACACCGCGCGCTGTACACCACCGCGTTCGCGCAGCAGCGGCGTCACCGCGCGGTCCGGGGCGTCCAGCACCGTGAGCGCCTCCCAACCTTTCGGACAAGCCATGCCAAGGTTCACCGGATAACCCGACGCTGGTGTCAACGCCACCGGCTCGTCGTCTTGAAGATGAACATTCAAGCAACAGCCGGTGGAGCAGAAGCCACAAACGGTGCGCGCCACGGCGTCGGCGGTTGACTTGGCCGGCGCGAGTCCCAAGCCAAACTTGCCGGGCGCGAGCAACAACTCCTCGGTCAGCGGCCCATGCCGATCAACGAGCGGCGGAATCAAGGCGGCGAGTTTCGCCAGCGTGGTCGACATCAGCGCAACCCTCCGGGCATGCGCGGCGCGGCGCAGGTGGTGAAAAACAGCGATCGCTCCAGCAACTCGCCGCTCAGACAGGCGACAAACAGCACGCCCGTCATGGCGAGGAACGGCGCCGACACGCCGGCCGTGTTGAGCGCATCAAGATTCTGCAACAAGAGCGCCGGCATCAGCACGCCACCCAACAACCCGACGGCGAAGCGTGCCAACGTAGTACGCGGCAGTTCACGAGCCATCAAAATCGCGGAGCGCCGCATCGCGGTCATGCGCCGATCCAGCAAATGGCGAAATGCCGCCGCCTCCCAAAACAACTTCGCGCCCGAGATCGCCAGCATCGCCCAGCAGAGTTGCGCTCCATACAACGCAACGAAGCGCGACGACTCCGCCGAGGATTGCAGCAGCGCCGACAGCAATAGACTGAGCCACATCGCCGCGATACCCAGCATCGTGGCGGTCCCCAAAAACTTGGCAATCACGCGCGCGAAGTTCCAGCATTCGCGCCCCGTGAAGACGTAGATCATCGCGGAACAGTAAACGCCGACGAAGCCGCTCGCGGCCACGCTCCAGCCCAGCCATTGGGCAAAGCGCGGATCGGCATTCGGGAAAAACACGAGCAGCGCCGCATAGACGATCGCTAGCTTGGCAAAGACGCCGAACGCGACGATTTCCCGGCTGAGCCACGAGTGCTTGAGCCCAAGCACAGCGCGGAACGCCAGCCAAGGTCGCCCGAGATGCAACGTACTCGCGCCCAGCGCGAGTAACCCGAAGGCCAGCGAGTTAATCGCATGCGTCTGCCGCAACGGCGCGTGGTCGCTCAGAAACGTGTCCAAAATCATCCCAACGCAAAAACCGCCCACGGAAAGTTGCGTGAGCACCAGCATCACCGCCAACGGCCAATGCGCATGCTGCGTGCTGACGCGGAAATAATCCGCCGGCAGCAGATTGCGCGGGAAGGCGCGCTTGGTCTTGTAAGTCGTCGTCGGATAAGTCATCTGCGGATCAGGCGCCGCCGGCAGAAACTGCGCCGCCTCCGCGTCGTCAATGACCTGCCGCGCGTCGACCACGCGAATCGCAATCGCCTGGTGCGGGCAAGCCTGCACGCAGGCCGGGGCCTCGCCGACCGCCAATCGCGACGAACACATATCGCACTTGCGCACGATGCCCTTCGTGCGATGATACTTCGGCACGTCGTAAGGACAGGCCAGCGTGCAGTACTGGCAGCCGAAGCATTGATCGTCGAGATGTTTGACGATGCCCGTCGCGGGATCTTTCTCGTACGCATTCACCGGGCAGGCGGTCAGGCAGGCCGGTTCCAGGCAATGGTGGCAGGCCGCGGTGACATGCTGCATCACCGGCAACGACTTCGACCCGCCAA
>JALHLM010000103.1 GCA_022844585.1 Pirellulales bacterium
GAAGTGAACTCGCACCAGATTGAACGCTACCTCACGGCCGCCGCGGGCCGGCACCTGACGCTCGGCGTGCTGCTCCGCGATCGCGCGGTGTTCGAAGCCGCCGACTCGGAATATCCCAACGACATCCTGCTCTACCGCGCCGCCGCCGCGGCCGACATCCTGAGTTGGCGCGCGCAAGTGCTGGCCGACCTCAACCGCAAGGGCGTGCTGTCCTTGGACGTGTTTCCGGAAGAACTGACCGCGCCGCTGGTGAATCGGTATCTCGAAATCAAAGCGAGGCATTTGTTGTAATTGTTTGGCATGGCAGTTCTGGGGACGGAATGACCCACGTCGTTTTGCTTGGCGATTCGATCTTCGATAACGCCTTGTACGTGCCCGGCGGGGAGCCGGTCATTGAGCAAGTGCGTTCTCGGCTGCCGCGCGGCGATCGGGCGACGTTGCTGGCCGTGGACGGAGCGGTGATTCAGAGCGTCGCGCGTCAACTCGAAAAACTGCCGACAGACGCCACGCATCTCGTGTTGAGTGTCGGCGGGAATGACGCCTTGGGGTACAGCACTATCCTCGACGCCCAGTCGTTGAGCGCCGTAGAGGGATTCGCGGCGCTGGCCGAGATCCGGGCAGAATTCGCGCAAGCGTATCGCGGTATGCTGAAGGGGGTTCGCGAACTGCGGCTGCCGACGGTGATTTGCACCATCTACGACGCCGTACCGGGCTTACAGGCGGAGGCCGTCACCGCGCTCGCAGTCTTTAACGATGCGATTCTCCGTGCCGGCGTGGAGGCGGGAACACCCGTTATCGATCTGCGGTTCGTGTGCGATCGGCAACAGGACTATTCGTCGCTGTCTCCGATCGAACCGTCGGAGTTGGGCGGCGCCAAGATTGCGGCGGCCATCGCCCGCGTGGTCTCCGGTCACGATTTCGCGCGCGGCGGCACGGTGATTTACCCGTAAGCGGACGTTGGTTGCCGAGTCAGCGCAACCCGTACTGCTCGCGGAACCGGGCGATATCCTGAACCGCTCCCATCACGATCAGCGTATCCCCCGCGGCAAAGCGGTATTCCGGATCGGGATTGAACATCATCTTCGCCGGCTGTTCGGCGCGCGCCTCGCCCGACAACTTAATGGCTACAATTAACAAGCCCGTCTTGCGCCGTGCATCCAACTCCTTGGCGGTACTGCCGACGAGTTGACTATTCGGGGACAAGGTCAGTTCGTCGACTTCCACGTCCAATTGCGTGCGGTCGATCACCAGCTCGAACAGCTCCACCGTCGAGGGGCGCGTCAGCATCGTGGCGATGCGCTGCGCACCGATCGACGCCGGCATCACGACGCGGTCGGCGCCGGCTTGCACGAGTTTCTTCTGCGAGGAGCGATGCTCCGCCCGAGAGATGATTTGCAGCCGAGCATTGAGATTACGCGCAGTGAGCGTGATGAATACGCAGTCGGCGTCGCTCGGCAGCGCAGCCACCACGCTCTTAGCCCGTTCGATCCCCGCCGCGACGAGTTGCGATTCTTCCGTCGCATCGCCGTTGATCGTCAGATACCCGGCCGCTTCGCATTCGGCCGCGCGCCCGTGATCCCGTTCCAGCACGACCAGGGGTTGCTGCTGTCTGGCAAGTTCCGACGCGAGAATCTGACCCATGCGGCCGTAGCCGCATAAGATCACGTGTCCCGAGAGTTGCGAGATGTTGCGGCTCATGCGTCGTAGCTCCAGGGCGCGCTGAATCTCGCCCGCGGTGATCAATTGCAGCAAGCCGCCCAACGTGTAGCCGACGGCCGACATGCCGATCAGGATCAACAGAATAAAGAATAGTTGCAGTCCCGGCGAGAGCTGGCTCGTCTCGGTGTAGCCGACGCTGGAGATGGTGATCACCACCATGTACAGGGCGTCGAGCCAGGTGCCGCCCGACAGCCACTTATGTGCGCACACGGCGACGACGATCGTCGCGCCCAGGATGATCAGGCCGCGACGCAGCCTATTTAGCGGTGGTGTGCTCACCATGTTCGCTAGCCGTCCCGCTCGATCCTTGTGCTGCGTAGGAAGACGGAGAATACCTTGTCGCGGCCGCGGAGCAAAGATGTGCCACGTCGGCCGGTCGCGTGCATGATGGCGTCTGCCCGGCTGCCGTGCTAGAACAGTGCGGTTCTCATCCGCGCCGCCCGCCCACACGTCCGCGCCCACGTCATGAGCGATTCCGCGAACTTCGATCCCTATGCCCTCTCCGATCTCACCATTCAAGCGCCGCCGCGCAGCCTTTGGGCGGCGCTCCGCAAGATCGGCCCAGGTATCATCCTCGCCGGCAGCATCATCGGCTCCGGCGAGTTGCTGCTGACCACGGCGCTCGGCGCCGAGTACGGCTTCGTCTTCTTGTGGCTGATTCTGTTTAGTTGCGTCATCAAGGTGTTCGTGCAGATCGAACTGGGGCGCTATGCCATTTCTTCCGGCAAGCCGACGCTGGCCGCCTTCAACGAATTGCCTGGACCACGCCTCGGCGCGCATTGGCTCGTCTGGTGGTGGTTCTTCATGCTGATGGTCACGGTCGCGCAATTGGGCGCGATGGCCGGCGGCGTCGGGCAGGCATTGCACCTGGTGTTTCCCAAGGTCTCCACCGGACTCGCCGCGTGGCTGACCGATGCTTGGCCGGGCATGTCCGCCGTCATTACCAAACGCCCCGACTTTCCCTGGGCGCTGTTGGCCGCCATTGGCGCGGTGTTGTTACTGTTAAGCGGCGGATATCGGCGGATCGAACGCATCACCACGGCGCTCGTGGCGGGTGTCACGCTCGTCACCGTGATCTGCGTCGGCATGCTTCCGGGCGCAGGCTTTCCGCTCGGCCAGGCCGATTTCGATCAAGCGTTCTCGCTGAGTGTTTTTGGACTCGGCGGCGCGGCGATCACCCAGGCCTTCGCCGCGTTCGGCATCACGGGCGTCGGCGCCAGCGAGCTTTACGCCTACCCATACTGGTGTCTCGAAAAAGGTTATGCCCGCTTCACCGGCCCGCGAAGTGATGACCCGGCTTGGGAACAACGCGCTCGCGGTTGGCTCCGCGTGATGTATCTCGACGCCTGGGTCAGCATGATTGTGTTCACGATTGCGACCGTGGCGTTCTACATCTTGGGGGCGACGGTCCTTTACCGGCAGGATCTGCATCCCGAAAAAAGCCAGATGATCGCCACGCTCTCGCAGATGTACGTGCCGTCGTTCGGCGAGTGGACGAAGATCTTCTTCCTGATTGGCGTCTGGGCGGTGCTCTTCAAAACGCTCTACGTCGCCTCGGCGTCGAACAGCCGGCTTTCGGCCGACTTTCTCGGTCTGGCCGGCCTTGTCCGCTACCGCGATCACGACCAGCGCGACGGCTGGACGCGGCGCTTCTGCGTCTTCTACCCGCTGTTCGGGCTGGCGCTGTACTTTTGGCTTGGCGATCCCAAGCTCATGGTCGTCATGGGCGGCTTCGTGCAAGCCGCGACACTGCCGCTTCTGGCCGCGTGTGCGATTTACTTGCGCTATCGCCGCACCGACGCCCGCCTCACGCCGTCCCTCTGGTCCGATTCTTTGACCTGGTTCGCCTTCTGGTCGATCAGCATCGTCGCGACCTACGCGCTGGCGCAGTGGGGAGTCAAAACAGCCGGAGAGATTTCGGCCTACTTGTCGACCAAATGACGACGGGTGCCTTCTATGAAGGCTTTTCGTTGGTCAAGGGGGCCGTCGGTATTTCCCTTCTTCTATCCGAGCGTCGGCGAGGCCTAGCCCTTTGGAGTCTGGAAGACGATTCCGTGCCACCGATAGCCACGGCGACGCCGATCACGTTGTGCGGCTTGCCGCGCATTTGCAACTGCTGCGCGAACGCTTGCCACCGCGACGGGCCGTGCGCGCCGCCCGTCCCCATCAAGCGCTGCGCCAACTCGATCAACACCGCGCACAACTGCGGATTCCCGGCGCGCAACAAGCCCCGCCGGCACAATCGGAACTGAACAAAAGAATTCAAGCGCCGTGTAAGCGTTACCAAACGCGGGGCCGGAAGGCGGCTATTCCGGGGCGGTTTCGGCGTGGGGAATCTCGAAACGTCTCGCGCCATCAAGCTGGATGCTGAGGACTTCCGCGACTGGGATCATCAATTCGTTCGTCTGCATGGAAAACACGGTGCGGGTGAACATCCCGCCCACGAACGGTAGCTCCCCCAGCACGGGGATACGGCTGGTCTTCCCCACAAAGTTCTTCTCAGTCACCGCCAATTGGTCGGCGCTGACGCTAGTTAACTTACCCCGGGCCCTGGCCAGCTTGCCGCGCGCCGCATATCGAATTGCCACCATATTGCCAACATTGGGCAGTTCCGAAACCTGTTCTTCGGAAACCTTATCGTCCCGGGGCTGGTGGTTGATAATCTGGAGGGCGTCGGCGGGCAAGATATCGACATGTTCTACCCGTCCGATCCGCACGTTTTTGCGGGAGACCAGCTTAACGAAGCGACTGCCCGGCTTTGACGGTACTCCGATAGTTCGCGCTGGCAGAGTCGACATAAGCGACACCCATTGCTTGTCCGCCTGCACCAGTTCCCCGGAGAACTGCTCCGTCACGCCGGCGCGGGTGACGTCGATCGTGTAGGTATCGCCCACGACCCAATTCGCAGCGGCGACTTCCTCAGCGACCACTTGGGCGTATGAGAGTTGCGAACATACGAGGGCAAGGCACAAGCCAGAAAGTAGTTGGCGCAAAGGGCGCATCGATTCTTCCTCCGTGAGTATTTACGGTTTGCAACGTGTTCCGCCGAATTACACTAGCCCGACGCGCAAGCGAGGGGGAGTAAACGTCGAACGTCATACGGCGAATACTCCCCCTCGCTTGCGCGTCGGGCTAGTGTCGCTTGTGCTCAGTAGCCGGGCGGCAATTTATCCTGAGTGCACAGCGCCAACCGCGTGCTGATCTTGCTGAGAATTCGCTGTTCGAGCGCCGTGTCGCGACCGAGCGGGATCCAGCCCAGCGCGGAGACGCGTTCGCCGACCGGTTCCCGTTTGCCTGGCTTGGGAGTGTCGTTGCGGAAGAGCGCCGCCCCGGCCGTGGCGCGTTCCGGTCGGCGGACGTCTTCCAGTTCCTTGAAGACGGTCACGTCGACCAAATAACCGTCGCCGGTGGGCACGACGCGGACCAGCGCTTGGCGGCGGATCGATTGCAGCGTGCTTTCCACCTTCTCGTAGGCGTCGGCTGAGTCGCCGCGCCATGGCTCGAAGATCGTGGAGCCGACTTCCGGGAAGGTATCGATCCGCCCCTCGGTCAGCACTTCTCCTTCTTGCCGCACCCGGACTTCCCGATCGATGGTGAAGTCGTCATCCACCACGTCGACCACGGTGTCCCAGAGGACGTCTTTATCCCCCGGTGGAACCCGCATGGGATTGGGGTTGGGCTGGTAGACGGGATGCGGTCCGAGCGCGCAGCCGCCGGCGAAAACCACGAGCGCGGAAATCCATTGCCAGCGCACCATGCGAAACGGCGTCCCAGACCAAAGGAATTTGGGGGCGGTAGTGTGACGAAGTCGCCGGACGGCCGCAATGGCAGATTAGGGCTCTCGAAGGCCTGGCAGGCCTGGGGGTGTGGGAGCAACTAAACGCGCAGCCGCTCTTGTTCCAAGCGCGCGAGCATGAACGCGAACGTTTTCGGCAGCATGTGGTTGTAGTACGACCAACTGTGGCCGCCGGCGCTGGTTTCCAGGTCGCATTCGTAGGGAATGCCGAGCGAATAGAGCTTCATGCGTAGCCGGTCCGAGCTGTCGAACCAGCGGGCGTCGGCCGGGTCGCAGCAAAAGAACATGTTGCGGGGCCAATTGAGCGGATGGACGTGAAGAATCGCCGAGTCTTGCCGCGCGGCCTCCGGATCCGGATACATCAGTGGAATCGTCTCATCGTCTTCGTCGTAGCGCGTGTAATAGTCGATCGCGGGGCTGAGCGCGGCGACGATCGGAAAGCGATTCGGGTACTTGAACGCGAACCGGAGCGCGCCCTGGCCGCCCATGCTGGTGCCGAAGAGCGCCAGTTGCGACGGCAGAGTTTTCCAGCGATCGGCGATGTACGGCAGCACACGGTCCAGCAGGTAGCGCTCGGCCGTCAACTGCGTGTCGAATTCTTCGCAAATCTTGTCGGTCCACCAGCTCCGTTGCGTCCTCGGAGCGATGCACGGCAGACCGTGTTCGGCGAGCAAGTCGGTCGCCACGGCGTTGTCGACCAGCCTGCCCAGATGCACGCCATGCAGATATATGGCGACATAGCCGTGCGCGTGCGGGCGCTCGGGCGTGTAGATGTCGCAAGGATGCCCGGCGACGTCGATAACGCTCCAGCCGGGTAGCAGTTGGGAGGACTGGTTTTCCACGATGCGGAACTCGGGGCGCGGATGTCGTGATCGCGGACATCGTAGACGATCCGGGACCGGCGGCGAGAGTGGGCCACGGGAGACCGGTGCTGGCTGGGCGATCCCCGGCCCGTCCGGCCGAGGTCACAGACCTCGGCTACAGAAGACTCAGAGGAAACGGCCGTGCAAACCCCCTGATAGAGTTCGGAATTTGCGGGAAACCGCTGGTTGTTTGCCCTGGACCAGCCGTTTTGCAAAAGCCATACTATTTACAGGCGTTAAACCAGGAAATCCAGAGAATATCCTGGTTACGCCGACCCGCCGCCCACCCGAATCGTTCGCCCCCGCCAAATCGCGCCATGGACGACTTGTTTTGCCGCATTGAGCTGCACTCTGACGGCGTTGTGCTGGTGCGAGTACCGCCGGCCAATCCGCAGCTCGCCGACTCGATCCCCGACGCGGTGTTTTCCTTCCGCAAGGGCGATCCGCAATATGGCTATTGGCGGGCCCGCTACGATCTAGAACACGGCGGCGCCGACCAGCATGTGATGTCGGGCAGCGCTCAAACGCTTTAAGCGGCGCCTCTTTCGAGACGCCGCTTAAGGGTCAATGATTGGTTTCGGCAATTCTTGCTATTGGCCGATCGAGGCGTCCAGCTCGCGCAGTTCCCGGCTGACTTCTTCGAGCTTGGAGACGAGTTCTCCGCGACGCGATGCCAGTTCGCGTTCCGTGACATAGGAACGCATCTCCGCGAGCGTGCGGCCCGTCGCCTGGAACTGGCCTTTCTCCAGGCGATGAATCATCGCCTGCCAACCGGCCGCCAGCTGCGGGTCCAATTGTTGAAACGCCGCGTTGTCGACGCTCGGCAGCGAAGCGCCCTCGGCGGGAGTCGCGGTAGCCAGCGACAAGCGTTCGCGTCCCTTCAGGTCCTGCAAGAAACGTTCATTTTGCGCCCTGCTCATCGGCACGAAGTAGCCTTCGTCCGGATCGACGCCCCAGGTCGCTTCGCCGGGCCGCTTGTGAATGTTGCGGCCGCCCGGCAAGTGATAGAACGCGGTGGTCAAGCGAATGCCAGTGCCGTCCTCCAAGCGCACGAGCTCTTGCACGGAGGCCTTGCCATGCGTGCGCGAACCGACCACCACGGCGCAATGGTTGGCCTGTAGCGCGCCGGAGACGATCTCGGCGCTCGAAGCCGTGTATTCATTCACGAGCACGACCAACGGCAGTGCTGGCGCAGCGGGAGCGTCCCCTTCGCCGATCTTCTGTTCGCTGCCGTCGCGACCACGCAGCGTGACGATCTCGCCGGTCGGCGCGAAGAGCCTCACGACGTCGATCGATTGCGCCATCAGTCCGCCAGGGCAGTAACGAAGGTCGAGGATCAGTCCCTTCAAGGGCTCGCGGGCAGCGGCCATCGCGTCACGCACTTCGGCCGCGGTCTCCGCGCCAAACTGCGTGATGCGGAGATAGCCAATCTTGTGCTGAGCGTCCAGCACGTAGTCCCATTTGTCATTGCCGCCGCGAATGTATCCTTGCACCGTCGGCAGCTTGAACGCGGCGCGCACGATTTCCACCGTGGCTCGCGATCCGTCGCCACGCTGAACGAGTAGCTTCACCTTTGAATCGGCCGGGCCCATGATGCGCGACGCGACTTGTTGGAGATCGTCGCCCGCCGCGGTCCCGTCGATTTCGACGATCACGTCGCCCGGACGCACGCCGGCTTTGAGCGCCGGAGAGTTTTCTAATGGCGTCGCCACCGTGGGACGGCCGTCGCGCATTTCGAGTTGTGCGCCGATGCCGCTGAGCGCGCCTTTGATCTGCCGCTCAAGTTGAGCCAGTTCGGCCGCGGTCATGACTTCGGAATGCGGATCGTTGAGCGCGTCGACCATCCCGCGCATCGCACCGCGGACGAGGCTCGCCTCATCCGGCGCGGTGACGTACCGCTTGGTGACGTGCTCTTGCAGTTCGGCGAGTGCGCCCGGCGCAACGCCATTCTGCTCGGCCGCTGGTGCGGCGGCTTGGTGGACCACCATCCGTTCGATTTCACGAGCCATGGCTTGGCTGCGGAAGCCTGCTTCCGCCCGACGCGGCGTGGCCGTGTACGAGGCGACCGGCACGATGACAATCGCGGCGACGGCAATACCGGCCAAAGCGCCGCGTTGCGACAGCGCGCGGCGATTCACCTGGTCGTTGAGAATGGCCGTCACGCGGCGTTCCATGCGCGAGCGATCCGCCATGGCCAGCGCCACGGCCGCGGCCCAGCGCTGTGGGGCGAGTCCGGCCGCCACCGCGACGAGGTGCTCGGCGTAATCCGGGGCCTGGCAACCATCGGCCAGCACGCGGTCGTCGCAGGCCTGCTCTTGTTCGCGGCGTAGTTGTTTGTAGGCGATCCAGGCGAGGGGTTGATACCAGTACATCGCCCGGCAAATCTGCACGAGCCATTGCGTGGCGCAATCCGCACGCGAGACATGCGCCAACTCGTGCAGCAGGACCATGCGCAGTTGCGCGGCGCTCCAGGAGCGGGCCGAAACCGGCAACAGCACGGCCGGGCGAAAGACGCCCCAGGTCATCGGGACCTGGCGCGCATCGCTTTCCAGCAAACGCACGTCGCGCCGGCAGCCGAGCCGGGACTTCGCGTCGTCGAAGATGGCGAGTAACCGCGCGTCTTCGACGTTCCGCGCACGGCGGCCCAGTCGAGCCAGGCTGATTGCTCCGCCCAACAGCGGCAGCAGCATGCCCACGACGCCGATCAACCAGGCGCTCACGACGATCGTCGCCCACGGCCATGGCTGGGCAGGTTTCACCGGTGCCACAGCCGGCGCCACGATCGGCGCGGCGGCAGTCTCCGAGGATTGCGATGCCAAGAGCGTTTCTTTCCACGGCGCGGTGCTTGCCGTGGCGTCGGCCGTGACGGTGTTTTCTTCTGCGCCTTGATCCAGGGCTGCTAATTCCAATGGCGCTTCGGCTGCCGACGCATGGTCGCCCAACGACACGTGCCAATTGGGCAACGTCGTCGACATCATCGGCAACAGGCCTGCGCCGACGAAGGCGGCCAGCCAGACGAAATGCCGCGTCGCCGCGCTGGCGTTGCGCAGGCAGGCGGTCGCCCCGATCGCGGCGGCGAAGATCAACGTCGCGCGCAGGGCCAGGTCCGCCAGCCACCAGGCCGTCGGCGCCCAACTCGCGTTTTCCGCGGTCAGCCAATCGTTCATGACTCAGTCCCCGATTTGCGTGTTTTGTTGATGAGGGCTGCCAGACGCTTCAACTCGTCTGGTTTGAGATCGCTGGAAACATCGGTCAGATGGGCCGCCAGGGCGTGCTCCATCGAGCCTTCGAAAAACGTGTCGAGCACCCGGCGGAGCGCGCTCTTGCCGGCCGCGCCGCGCGGACGACTGGGGCGATACACGTACTTGATGCCCTGCTGTTCGTGCGTGAGGTGCCCCTTCTCTTCCAGAATGCGGAGCAGCGTGCGGACCGCGGTTTTACTGGGTGGGTCCGGCAGCAGCCGGGCCACTTCGGCGGCCGAGGCGGCGCCGCGGGCGTAGACGACATCCATGATTTGCCGCTCGCGGCGGCTCAAATGTTCTTCGTGCGGAACAGACATGGGCTTGGTCGAGCGCCTCCGAAAAAGGCCAGGAAGCCGCCGGCGAACGGCGACTTCCAGGGAGAAAGCACATTCCCCCGCCAGCCCAGGCGACGCCACGCCCCGTGGTGTTGCCGGCACAGTCCGCGGCGCGCCAGGCGCACGGCGGGCGAATGTGCCAAAAATTTAACCTGCGACGGCGGGCGTGTCAAGAGAAGTGGTTAAATTTTTGGTGCCGTACCGAAAATGGGAGGAGGACTTCAGCACTGTTGGTTTTGAATTCGCCGACGGGCGGCGAGTGCCCCGATAGCGGCGACACTTAGTAGCGCGAAGGAGTTCGGCTCCGGCACCGGCGTGGCAATGAAAGCAGCCTGGGCCAATCCCTGATCTGTTTCGTAAAAGTAAGTCCCGACAATTTGATCGAGGTCGTTGATGCCGTAAGGTTGAGTGTTATGGGCGCCGGGAACGGCGATCTCCTCGATTTCGCCCGTCGGCGCGCGCACAAAGCCATGTATTCCCTCGCTCGGCGAGTACCAAAGGCCGGCGATCCGTCCCCGATTGTTGATCCCGAAAAACTGCGTCTGCGTGGCGCCAGGAATCTCAATCACGCTCGACGAGCCGTTGTTCGTGTCAAGCACGTATCCGACAATGCCGTCCGTGCCTGAAACAATGCCGTGATCGTTGATGCCGATGCCGACTCCATTAAGAACGCCGGGTACATCGAAGTATCGCAAATCGCCGTTTGGTTCACGAACGAACGTGTCGTAGCGACCTGTACCCGGAACAGAACGTCCGCCGACGATCTGCCCCAAGTCATTGATGTCACCTACAAAATAGCCCTCGCGACTGGGAATATCAAAATCCCGGAAGGCGCCGTCCGCCTCGCGAATGAATCCTCGATTCTCTGGCGTATCGCGGCCGCGCATGACGCCGACAACCTGACTGCGATTGTTCATGCCCTGCGGTAAGGTTTGTATGCTGTCAGGAAAATCAATGAGTTCTAGGTTGCCGTGATTGTCGCGGTAGAATCCTTGGAAGACAAAGCGCGGCAGCGTGGCGTAGCCGCCGACATTGCCAAGGTTGTCTATGCCAGTGGGAACGGTACTAGTTGCGCCCGGAAACTCGAACACTTCATAGACGTAAGGGAACGCGAATGCCGGAGCCGCGGAGTTGGCCACGGCCAACATCGCGATGAACCTCAAGATTGTCTTGGACACGGTGCATAATTCCGGAGTGTTGTTCAAGACGTCGCCAATGCGCGCCGTTTCTCGGCAGCAAACACGTGGCATCCGTACGCTTTGGGCGTTAGGATATGCCCAAACGAGCGCCCTCGCCACTTTTTTTTGCCGATTCAGGCGGAGTTTCCCTACCCATGCGTCGCCCCCTACATCTGCTGGCCGGTTGTTGCCTTGCGGCACTTTCCCTTATCCTGACGGCCTGCGAGCCGGCGAAGCCGGTTGCTACTGGTCCCGTGGAAGTGCCGAGCGATCCGCTCGGCGCCCCCGCTGCGGAGACCGGCGCCGCGTCCACGAAATCGGAGAGTGAGCCCACGATGAAGATGACCAAGGAACCGTTCGGCAAGACCGCCGAGGGCGAGGAAGTCGATCTCTACACGCTGACCAATGCCAACGGGATGCGGGTGAAGGTCATGAGCTACGGCGCGATCGTCGTCAGCGTCGAAGTGCCCGACCGCGACGGCAAGCTGGCCAACGTGAACCTCGGCTTCGACAACCTCGACATGTACTTGAAGGGGCACCCGTACTTCGGCGCGACGATCGGCCGCTATGGCAATCGCATCGCCAAGGGAAAGTTCACGCTCGACGGCAAGGAATACACGTTGGCCGTCAACAACGGCCCGAACCATCTGCACGGCGGGTTGAAAGGTTTCGACAAGGTCGTGTGGAAGTTCACCGACGAGAACGGCACGCGCGCCGGGGGCAAATTGAAAACCGTGGGGCCGACGTTCCATCACACGAGCCCCGATGGCGACGAAGGCTATCCCGGCAAGTTCGACGTCTGGGTGTCCTACGTGCTGACCGACGACAACGCGCTCCAAATCCATTACCTGGCCGAGACCGACAAGCCGACCGTCTTCAGTCTCACCAATCACTGCTACTGGAACCTGGCCGGCGCGGGCAATGGCGACGTGCTGAAGCAAGAGCTCATGCTGAACTGCGACAAGTATCTGCCGATCGACGCGACGCAGATTCCGCTCGGCGAAGAGCGCGACGTCACCGGCACGCCGATGGATTTCCGTAAGCAAACGGCAATCGGCGCGCGAATCGCCGAGGTCGAAGGGGGCGGCTACGACCACTGTTACGTGATCAACGGCTACGACGGCAAGTCGCCGCAGTTGGCGGCCCGCGTGGTTGATCCCGCCAGTGGGCGCGTGATGGAAATCACGACGACCGAGCCCGGCATCCAGCTTTACACCGGCAACGGTCTCGGCGACGACGCCGGCAGCGCACACGCCGGCAAGCACGGCGCTTTCTGCCTGGAAACGCAACACTACCCGGATTCGCCGAACCAACCGAAGTTTCCGAGCGTCGTGCTCAAGCCGGGCGAGCAGTACCAAAGCTCCACGGTGCATCGGTTCTCGGTGCAGAAGTAGCGTCAGCGAATCGAATATCCGTTGACCGTTCATCCTTGAACCCCGAATTGCATATTCCTGTCACTTCCCTCCATGCGACTTTCCACCGGCGTACCCGGCCTTGATGCATTGCTTGGCGGCGGGTTGTTGCCGGGGACGTTGACCGTGGTCGTGGGAGCGACCGGAATCGGCAAAACGCAGCTCGGGCTACAATTCGCAGACGCCGGGTCGAAGCAGGAAGGCCGGCGCGGCGTGCTGTTCGATATGAGTTCGCGCGGCGATTCGCAGAGCCACGCCGAATATGCGCGGCGGATGTTCGATTGGCGGATCGGGCCGGTTCACTCGGAACGCGAGGCGACGCCCGACGAGATTTTCGATCCGTCTTCGCCGCTAGGCGACTATCTGCGGGTGTTCGAATACTCCGGCCGTCGCGTCACGCGGCGCGACTTGGGCATGGAGGCCTGGCAGGACTGGCAGGCGGAGTTGGCGAAGAAGCTCGGCGTGACGATTGGCTTCTTCTATCGCCATTTTCTCCGCGGTGTGCGCCGCGCAGTGATCGACGGCATCGAACCGGTTGATCGCCCCAGCGATTCGATCCAATTCGAGTTGTTCGAGTACGTCTATCATCAGATACTGCGCAAAGATCCCGATTGGGTCGCGCGCGATCTCTTGCGCGAGCACTACCGCGCGTATACCGAGCAAGCCGCCGCGCAGAGTTACGCGGTGAGCGATATTGGGTGCGTGCTGCTCTACACGACGCACGAGACGATGCTGGAGCGACTCATCGATCGCCCGCTCGACGAGGGCGACATCCTCTCGAACGCCAACACGGTGATCCTGATGGGCAAACTCCGCGATGGCCTCAAAACGACGCGAGCGCTCTACATCCCCAAACACCGCGGCAGCGCCGCCGCCGAGGGACTGTTCGAATTCGAGATCGGCGAACGTGGTCTGCGCGTGAAACCGTCCGCATGAAATAATGCGCGGGGTGCCTGGGGCAGGGGCGAAGTGAAACGTACTCGAATCGCAACCGCTGGGGCATCACGACACGTGCCATCATGATTTAACGAAGCCCCAGTGCGTTCAACTTTAGCCATACTGCAACTGAGCGCCCCATCCCCAGATAGGGATGAAGGCTCGTGGCTCCGAGGGTACAAGCGAGTGTAGGGCGATGAGGCCTGAACCCAGACCCTTTTGGGAGCAACGAGCCAGGTCAAGTGTAGCACGGTTCGTGGGCTTGGACGATCACGACGAGGAAGTGCAGATGTGTGCGTGAAACG
>JALHLM010000104.1:0-7032 GCA_022844585.1 Pirellulales bacterium
TACGCGCACAGCTCGTCGGCCAGATCCGGAAACGCGGCCCGTAATGCTTCCCGATCGACCCGCTGCCCAGCGTCAATGCGCTCCATCAGCTCGGCCAGCACCTGGTCCGAGGCGTCATGCGGTTCGGGAGCGGCGACGGGTTTCATCCGGGGTTCAGCGGGGTGACGACAGATCTCGCGGCGGCGGTCTCAATATCCTAACCGTATGGCCTGCTGCCCTCCATGCAATCTTAGACCAAGCTCGAATCTCAAAGAGCCGGAAGCGTCAGCGCCCAAATCGCATAGAGCCGGAAGCGTGAGCGCCCGGAGCGCACTGGGAACGACGTCGTTGCCGTCGCACTCCGGGCGCTGACGCTTCCGGCTCCACCAACCATGGCAATGCCCTCAAGAAGCATTCGTCGAAGAATGCTCATTTACAGGGCCCAAAGTTGCCTTGACACGATAGTCGAATCTGCGACAATCCGCCCCGCAAATCAACCACCTGGGTGGTCGACGCGAGGCAAGGATTGCCCCCGAACCGCCCCTTTTGCTCGACCTCGTTGAGTTCGTGCGTAGGCAAGGAGGCCTCACGCTATGGGTGAACGGACCCCTCAGGTCCGCGGGATCAGTCTTCGCGAATTGCTGCCCCAGGCGGTGTTCCGCGGTGCGGCCGATATTCGCGTGACGAGTTGCTGCGGCGAGGCTCGCGGCTGCAAACGCGGCGACTTGTTCGTCGCGATTGCGGACGAAGCTGGCCCCAACGATCGCGCCATGCGATTGGCCCGCAAGCGCGGCGCCGTCGGCATGGTGACCGATCGCGCGATCGCCTCCGAGGAACTGCCGCTCTGCGTCGTGCCGGACTGCCGCGAAGCCTACGGCCAGATCTGCCACGCCCTGGTCGGCGATCCCAGCAAACAACTCAAAGTCATCGGCATCACCGGCACGCAAGGCAAGACGGTGACCAGTTACTTGGTGGCCGCGGTGCTGGAAGCCGGCGGTTTCTACGCTGGCGTGATGGGCACGCTCGGCTATTACGACGGAATCAAAGTCGCGCCGGCCGACAGTGCTACGCCGCATGTGCCGGTGTTGGCCCGCTGGCTGGAGCGGATGCAATCGAACGGTTGTACGCACGCCGTGGTGGAAGTCTCGAATCGCGCGTTGGCCGAGGCTCGCCTCGCTGGCATCACGCTCGACGCCGCCTGCATTACGAACATCACCCACGATCACCTCGATCAGCCGGGCTCCGACGAGAACTACCGTGCCGTCAAGCACCAGTTGTTTCACCACCTGGCGCCGGAAGCGATCACCGTGCTCAACGCGGACGATCCTTCTTGCGACGCTTGCTTGCGAATTCTCGACGGACCGATGCTGACGATCGGCATCGATCAACCGGCCGAAGTCAGCGCGACGCCGCTGGAGCAATCGCGCGGCGAACAGACCTTTTTGCTGAGCGCCGGCAGCGAGACGATTCCCGTCCGCACGCCACTGATCGGCACGCACAATATTTACAACTGCCTGACCGCCGCCGCGATGGGGCTGTCCTATGGTATCGATCTCCCCACCATCGTCCGCGGATTGGAAGCCTTGGATAAAATCCCCGGTCGCCTGGAACGCCTCGAATGCGGGCAGACCTTCGGCGTGTTCATCGATGATGCACGCACGGTGGAAAGCCTCGCCGGAAGCTTGGCCACGCTGCGAAACGTCACGGAAGGCCGCTTGATCTGCGTCTTCGGCGCCGTCGGAGAACGCGATCGCGCCAAGCGACCGCTCTTGGGCGCCGTCGTCGAGAACGCGGCCGACGTCGCGGTGCTGACCACGGACAATCCCCACGACGAGGACCCGCGCCGCATCGCCGGCGACGTCCTCTCAGGTTTCGATCATCCCGGACGCGTTCACGCCGAACCGGATCGCGCGGATGCGATTTGCTGGGCGCTCAATCAAGCGCAACCCGGCGATTGCATCCTGATCGCGGGCCGCGGCAACAGCGCCCACCAAATCATCGCCGGCAAACGCATCCCGCTCGACGACCGAGAAGTCGCCCGCGACTGGCTCTACGAAGCCATCGCGCCGCGCGAAATGTTTCGAGCGGGAGCGTGAAGTCGAAAATCAGCAGTCGGAAACGAATTCGAACATTGACTGGAGTGAACCCCGCACAACACAAACCATTTGAAGTCCCATCGATCGGTGTAGGGTTTGCGGGAACCTGAACCGTGCCCACCCTCCTGGGTAGGAGCTCAAACTTGTCGGGTTGGCGATTACTGGGTCGATCGCTCCGATAGGCGCTTCGCGATGGGACTTAGACTGCCCGTCGGGGTGACGCAAGTCACCCCGACGGGTCAGGGAACACCGTTGGGCCGACCAATCAGGACGCATCCGGGAGTGCCAGCCCGCATGCGTCCTGCGGGGCAGGCGGCCTGAAGGTCCTTCTTTTAGAGCCGGAAGCGTCAGCGCCCGGAGCGCACTGTCGACGACGCTTTTTTCCGGCGCACTCCGGGTGCTGACGCTTCCGGCTCCATGATGCGTTGAGGGCAAAGCGTTCTATGATGCGGATGCGCCCAACATCGCCCGCACTTCCGCCGCGATAAAAAACGACCCCGTCACGCAAATCAACGATTCCGCGCTGGCCGCTTCGCGCGCTAACTCCCAGGCTTGCACCGGCGTCGCGCACGGCGTGGTATTCGTCGCGCCCTGTTCATTTGCCAACGCCTCCAACGTCTCGACGGGTACGCCGCGCGGATTGTTCGAATAGCGCGTGAAGTAAACGTGATCGAACGCTGGCAACAGCACGCGCAACATTCCGGCGACGTCTTTATCCAGCGTCGTCGCGAACACGAGCAGTCGCCGCCGCGCTTGAAAACACTCATTGAGCGTGGCCACGAGCGCTTCCACTGACGCCAGATTGTGCGCCGCATCGATGACAACCGTCGGTCGATCCGACCAGATTTCGACTCGCGCCGGCCAGCGCAATGCGGCGAGGCCACGACGTTGAGCGTCATCGGAAATATTCCAACCCTTGGCCCGCAACACGGCCAACGTCGCCAGCGCCACGGCGGCGTTCGTCGCCTGGTGTCGCCCGAGCAACCCGATCGACACATCGTCGAGCCGGCACTCAAACGGTGGTGGATCAATCTGAAAATCAATGCGCCCCAACAGCGCGGCACGATCGACGTCGCCACAGTTCTGTTGTACACCCGCGCGGTAGGTGAATCGAAAATCACGGTCTACTTCCAACAACGGACTATTTCGCTCCGCGGCAATCTCCTGAATCGCGCGGCGCGCTTCCTCGGAACGCACACCGCTCACCGTCGGCACGCCAGGCTTGATGATGCCGGCTTTCTCGCGCGCGATCGCGTCGAGTGTCTTACCCAGTTGCCGCGTGTGATCGAAGCTGATATTAGTGATCACCGCCACGCGCGGCTGGCAGACGTTCGTGGAATCGAGCCGGCCGCCCAGTCCCACTTCCAGCACGGCCGCCGCCGCGCCGCAACGCACGAAATGCAACAGCGCGATCGCCGTTGTCAACTCAAAGAACGTCGGCCCGGTTTCGAAGGGCACTCCACCGGCCGCAGCGTCCATCGCCGCCACCGCCGGCCGCAGCATGTCGACCAACTCGGCCAGTTCGTCCCCTTCGCACGGCAGCCCGTCGACGGTGAACCGCTCCTCGATGCGATGCAAATGCGGCGAGCAATACAGCCCGGTCCGGTAGCCGGCCGCGGTCAGCATGCCGGCGATCATGGCGGCCGTGGAGCCTTTCCCCTTGCTGCCGGCCACATGCACGATCGGCAACGCGTCCTGCGGATTGCCGAGCCGAGCCAGTAATTCCCGCATCCGGGCCAATTTCAGCCGCCGCTCGCTGTACGGCGTGACGACGAAGCGCTCGAAATCGATCCGGCCCAGCAAAAACTGCAACGCCTCCTCACGCGCGCCATCGGATGTGGCAGCCATCGGCGTACCAGGCTCGATTTCAAGAGGTCGGGAAAGGCCCCGATTCTAACGATTCCCGGGCCGGTTGCACGTTCCGCCCTCCGAGACCGAGGCCGCGATCGCCAACCGACCCTTGACGACCCGCGAACCATGCGTCAAATTTAGAGGTCTGTCATTTGGACCGGCCAATCGAGGCCACGGTCCATCTCCAGGGCGATTAGCTCAGTTGGTTAGAGCACCAGCTCGACAAGCTGGGGGTCAAAGGTTCGAGTCCTTTATCGCCCACTCCCCCGTTTTGCAGGGAGTCGCAAATTGATGCAGACCCCTGCAAAACAGGGGTTTTTTCATGCGCGGTGGTTGGTGCCTGCGGCTCCGTGCAACGTTCTGCGTGCGCCTGCTGCGCCGCTTTTTGCGCCGCCGGCAAAGCTGCGGCGGCGCGGACAAAGTCCGCGTCCGTCACTTGCCAGTAATGCTTGTTGGCGACGATCGTCGAGTGGCCCAGCCAAGCCGCGGCGACGTGAGCCGGGAACTCGTTCGCAAGCTCGGTGGCGCGGCTGGCCCGAAGGTTTTGGAATAGCTTCGGCCACGGCTCTAAACCCGACCTTTCGATGATCCTTGCAAGTTGCGTGCGCAGATTCGAGTTGCCTCCCTGTACCGGCTGACAACGAACTCGCTGCCCGGCTCCGCTTCGTCCCATGCTTGTTCCAAAAACCGCCGCAGTTCGGGAAACAAGGGAACCCAGCGGCTTCCCTTGCCTTCGTGGTGCGCTGTTTTCGGGCTTCGGACAAGCAACCGGCCATCCGCCCAATTCACGTCGCCCCATTTCAGGGCAAGGTGCTCGCTCGGGCAGCGTAGACAGCCATAGCGGCTCAGCGCGAATATTAGACGCCATTGAGTATCAGGGCAGGTCGCGACGATTTTCGCGGCATCGTCCCGAGTGATGAAGTGGTCACGGTCGCGATTGTTCCCCACGGCGCCATTGAGCCCGGCGAACGGATTCCGAGTCAACAAATTGCGCTCGACGGCGTCCTGAAAGAACTGTTTGGCGTTGCCGACGCGCTTCCGCGCTGTGTTCGGCGAAAGCCCGGCTGTCGCACTACGGCCAGCGTAGCGGTTCTCCCTCGCTTCCCCAGACTTGAGCCAACGCTCCCAATCCTTCGCGTCGCCTGACGTAATGCTGTCCAGCGATCGCTCGTCGCCGAAGAACTCTACTAAGCTCCGCTCCGTATGCCGCCAGTTGGTCACCGTGCTTGATTTGACGTCCGTTCGCTTCGCGAAGTACGCCCGTAAGTGGCCCCCAACCGTGAGGATAACCGCCACGTTGCGCGGCACAATCAGCCCCACGCGCGCCAGCTTGCCTGCAAGGCGTTCATCGAGTTCCGCGATCCAGCGTGCGGTGTCCGCGGCGACGGCGTTCCCAGTCAGCCTGGCGACTAGCAACTGTTCGATGCGCAGCTTCAGTGCTTCCGCGTCGCGTTGCGACACCTTGCCCAGCCGCACCGTCATCCGCCGGCCGTCCGGACCGACGAACAAGATCCGGCGTTGTCCTCCGGGATCACGTGAAATGCTGGCCATGATTTCAGTCCTTTTTCTTAGGTGCTGGTTCTTGCACCTTCTTGGTCAAAACGATTTCGTACCCCAGCACCTCGGCGAGGCGCTCTAGCCTGTTGATTGGGAAGGATCGTGTGCCGTGATAGAATTTCGCCAACGCAGATTCGTCGATATCGCATTCTTGTGCGAGGCGGTAACGCGTCTTTCCAGAGGCGTCGATTGCCGCTCGCAACTGGTCAGCGAAATTTTGGGATCGTTTGGTCATGCCCGGCATTCTACTCTGTGCTGTCGTATTTGTCCAGTATTTCTAGTGGAAGGTTGTTGCGGCAGTTTGCGACGAAGGCCCCAGGTTGCGTCCAAGTTGGCGCGGCGCTGCAGGAATACTCCCGGCCGTCCGAACCGATCCGCGCGAATCCTGGCGCAACTGTGGCGTTCGTCGGCGGATTCTTTCGGCTGCCACCCGGAAGCGGCGCGACGCCTCCGGCGGATCACAATGCTGGCACCGCCAGGCACCGCCGATCGCTTCCCAGAGTTCAAGGCTGCCGCAACTCTTGCAGGGGTCGGGCCAATCGATTTCGGTGCATTCCGGGTGTGCCCTTGGACCCGGGAAATAGGGGAAAGTTTGCGCCTGAACTTCCACCTCGCGCTCTTCGGTCCAACACGGTGTCGCGGAGCGAAGTGCTGCGATCAGGTCGGCAGTCCAATCGGTTTCGGCGGCGAGGCGATCGACTGCAGCACTCCAGACAACGGCGGCGTCGCACGACGGCGCAGAGGGAGTTGAATCTGCCAGGTCGTTCGGTGCGAACACCTTTGCTCGCTTGGCCAGTTCCAGGTAACTCATTAACCCTCCCTTGCGTACGAAAGAAACGAAACAAACGAACAAACCGTTTGGTGGATTAGATAGTTCGTTTTTTTCGTACATTCGTGCGCTTGCTAAAGTGCAAACCAGCGCTCCTCCGGCCGGCCTTGTTCGCCAGTAGCGGCCTTCTCGGAACGGGCTAGGCCCGACTCTTCTAGTACCCCGAGTGCCCGGCCGATTTCCGCCGCGTCACGATTGCGGCGGAAGTGATTCGACAGGTCAGTGCGCGTCATTCCCCTTGTTCCGGCCGCCCGTAACACTCGTTGGATTTCGTCCGCCGTGGGATCCCCAAGCGCCGTACCGAAGATGTGCCGAGCCGAGGCCTCGGCGTAATCCCAGACCGCCAGTGCCGCGAACAAGTGCTCCACTCGAATCAGCGTCGACCGGTCCAAGAGGGCATACAGTAGCGCCAAGCGCATTGTCTGAGCCTCAGCTCTGGACGTGATCGCTCCCAGTAGCCCAGGGTGTCCTCCCGACAACTTGGGATAAACCTCCCGCCACACCTCCCTGGCGTCTGCGTCGCGCCGTAATTCACCAGAGTTGGCGGCGAACAAGGCCGCCTCACGGAGGCTGTTCAGCAAGTCTGGGAAATCATCCAGGTCCAACTTGCCGCCCTCGGGGAGGCACTTCGATCGCTTCACGCAACACCAGATGAACCGGTTGGCGAAGCCGTTGGCCATGTCCGTTTCGGTCAGGTGCCGGCGTAACTCGGGCCGCGTA
>JALHLM010000104.1:7042-13717 GCA_022844585.1 Pirellulales bacterium
CGTAATGTGGCCAATAATGCTGATGTGGCAGCCCGTCGAGACGGCCGGCGAGTTTTTCGTCAGCGTGCGAAGATTAGCTTTGTCCCACGCGTCCCGGACGATCGCGCTCAGCGTGTTCGATTCGCGACGCAAAACGTGAAGTACGTTTCCCATTTCGCTTTCGAGCACCATCAGACGTTTGTCATCGACGCCTTCGACGGCCAACACGTCTTCGTAGCCGACGATCGCGCCTTTGCTGCGCCCTTTCCCTGCTTTCTCGCGAATCGCTTCTTTCTTGTAGAGCGGGTCGCGGACCTGCCAGATCAATCCTTCGCCGCTGGACAGGCCGCTGAGCACACGTAACTCTGCCCACATAAGATCGATTGCGCCCAAGATACGGGCGATCTGTCCCCAGCTGGTTCCCTTGCGCCCTTTGCTGGACGGTCCCACCAAGCAACAAAACAACTTGCCAGGATGGCAGTCCCCTTCGGCGCGAAAGTGGGCGTTGCGCCCGATCATATTGCCGAAGCCAGCGAGAAACTGGATTAAGAGCGCCGCGGGATCGGCCTCGCTGTGCGGTTCAATCTGACGCACGACTTCACCGGCGATTCCATGGCATGCTTCCGACGCCATGGGCTGAGGCCAAGAATCGTCCGAGTCCATCGCATCTAAGTCCTCCTTGTCGCAGGCGCCGATCGCCGTGATGTTCGGCGCATGATCCCGATCCTCCACAAAGGGATAGGATCGTGCCTTTCGTGGCTCCAGCTGCGCCCGTAGTTCGCTCCAGCCCCACGAACACGAATTGTGATGGCAGCCCGCGGTGATGGCACCGCTGGCATGCTGTTCGATGTGGGCAGCCCCATCGTGATGCTCGCACATCGGCGACGTGCTTAATATCCACCTGCGGCCCTGGCCCTGCTTGCCGTTCCAGTCGTGCGGGCCGTCCACGTCAAGGCCACAGCGTGCGATAAACGCTTCCAGGTCGTATACCCCGCTTGGCGAGCTGCGGCCAGGGGACAGGCGTTTTGTTGTGCGGTTGGCCTCAACTTCGGCGGCCAAGGCCTCCAACAATTCCACAGACACGACGTCAAGTTCTGGCGGCCTATTGAGGATTCGCGCCATGCGGTGAGGACGATCCTCGGTATCGTCTCCTTTGCACGCCAACGTGCCGTAGAGTTTCCAGATTCTGCCCGCGTTGTGAACTGTGGTATCGATATTCACGGCCGCATCGTCGAACCGCGCGCTGAGCTCCTGCAAACAGCGCTGGACCAAACCGGCGTCATCAGCGACCAAGTCAATGCGGTAGATCAGATGCCCACCATTTCCCGAGTCCGCCGCAATCGGATCAGGCCAGCCCAGCGACCTCAGGTAGGCGTAAACGTCACGGGCGCGTTGAAGTGCCGCTTCGCGTTCTGCCTCACTGGCGGAAATGCCGCTGACCCGCTTCGCGTCGGCATCGATCGGCAGCCATAGCCGTCGCGTGATATTCAAGTCGGACGTTGATTCACCCTTCGGCGTTGGGCGCAGCCGGTTCATCGCCCGGGCTAAGAGCGCCGGATCGACAGCGTTCAGGATGATGTAAATGCCCTTGGCAGATTTGATTGTCGACAACGAATTCGCCAGCATTGCCGGATCATTGAAGTAGCCGGATTCCGTGTGCGGCCGACGATCGGCGGCTGTGGTCGCATCCAGCGCGCGAAGTTCCGTCACGTTACCGGCCGGCACGATCAGCCGTACCGCTTCAATCACGGCCTCGCGATCGTATAATCTGTTGGTTGACAGTCGCTTGGGGGCGGGGTTACTCATCAGCCTCGCCCCCCTTTTCTTTCTCGGCCAGCCACGCGGCAAGTGCCTCGGGCCGATATTTCACCAGCCGTCCGATCCGTAGGCTTGGCACTTCGCGGGACTGAGTAATTGTCCAGAGCGTCCGCTCGCTGATCCCAAGCGCCCGGGCAGCCTCGCGCGGGCTTAGAAGCAGCTTTGGGGCCTCAGTTCGCATCGCGCGCCCCCTTGAACGCCGCGCGTTCTCGTAGCGTCTGTTCAACTTCGCTCACGTCAAACAGTACGGGCCTGCGTCCGGCCCTCAGGCACGGAATCCAACCGCGACGACGCCAGGCATGGATCGTCGCTGGAGTCACCCTGAACCGGATCGCCAGCTCTTTTGCGCCAACGATGTTGCACATCGAATACCTCCATAAGCACGGTGAAGAATGCTTTGTCGAAAGGCATCCTATGCACCGCTATGGTGGGCATTCGTGGGCGAACAAGTGGGCAAGTGTGGGGATCAGTGGGCGTTAGTAAATTCGGTAGCCCATGCCTGGCTTACCTGCGAAGGCGATTACGGCTTCCCACTTCGCGTCGCGTTTCGCGAGGCGTTTTAGAATTTTGCGAGCGTCGCCGTGTTTGCTTTCTCTGTCGAGGCCGTCCTTCGTCAAACCTTTGTCCCCTGCCTTCAATAGGGCATGCACTACATCGTATTCCGCAGCGGTGAGAGTTGCAGTTGGCGTTCCGTCGACCAACGGCCGGTCTGATCGCCCGTAAAGCTGGACGCGAGCGCTTGCCACCAACGGGCTCGGAGAAGCGGGAGCACTGCTTTTTTTCGACAACTCATGCGGTAAAACGTCCGACTTACTATCCTGTTCGTTGAGGATAGGCAAACCGGATGAGTCGTCCGGCATTTCAGCTGCGCGACGAATCCAATTCTCCCAAGCATCTCGCAGCGCTGCCACCGCGGGGCGCAAGCGTTCGTCAATTGCCTCTACAGTCCCCGCCGTAAGAACGCATTTCAGCACGGCTCGCAAATCTGGCACAGCGTTGTCGAGGAAGTCGGGCAGTCGCCCAAGTCGCGCATGGGCTTCCTCCCATTTGACGCCACGGACCATGCTCTCAATCGTGTCGTTTGCGTAGCCCAAGTCGAATTGCCGGGTTTTCGCCCCCGCGGCAAGGCGAACTTCGTCACGGACCCATTCCAGGAATGCGACGTGACCGTCTGGCGATGCCGGGAATCTGTCTAGCAGCGATAGTTCCGATGTGTTCCCCGCCCGAACGTGGGTTGACGAATCCTGGGCCACCGAGTGAGTGCCTCGCGTCTCGCTACTGTCGGCCAAGTATTCGATCGCACGTGCCGACGCATCAAACACATTTCCTGGTAAGCGTCGCAAGAGCATGAAGTCACTACCGTCCTCTTCCACCCAGGGCATTTGGAGAAGCAATTCCAGCCAGCGGTCAGCGTTCTCATCACTCAATGGAAAATCAACTTGCGGGTCGGGATACGGTCTATCGCAAAGGTGGGCAGCGGCCGATCGGGCGAGACCGCGATAAGTTTTCGTGGCCTCATCCAGATCCTGATACGTACCTGCATCGCAGTGTGGATCGGTGTAGAAGCAGCCCTCCCAGAGACTGTCATTGAAGCGCAACCACACCAACGTTTCGTGCGGCATGGCGCGGCGCGCTTCCCACCGTAGCAGCTCCTTCCACTGGTAGGCTTGGAGGCCAAAGTGCGACTCTCCGTTGCCCGCTGGGCAATGCGGCCAATGTTCTTCCGAAGGAACCCAGGGAAGCTCTTGCCTCATCGTCGCAGCAACGAAGCACAGGAACGGGAATCGCAATGCCGCGGCGGCGAATTCGACTAGGAATGGGCGCAATCGGGCGAGTCGCAAAGACTCTGAATTCTCGCCATGCGCGCGTGAGCCTGATTCCGCCGCCATGCTATCGCCTTTCAAGTCTCGGGCCGGCATCGGCCGGGCAGGGAAAAGGCGAAGAATCCCGGCGCCGGCCGAGGCCGCTTGGCGGACCGGTTTGCAACCCGATGCCGCCGTCCCGAACGCGTTTATTCTATCCCCTCACGCCGTTTAAGTGCATCCAGGTATTCGAGCTGCCCTTCGATGGTGCCGACGCGTCGCTCTTCGGAATGTGCCTCCTGGCAGCTGCGGTACGTGAGCCCCTGGCAGGTTCTGCAGCCAAAATAGCGCGACCAACGCGATGAGTACAGTTTGCCGACGCGGCGCTGGCACGGAACGCCGCCTACGATCAGGGGGCAAGTAAACCACCAGCGCTGGCCGCCAAACTGCGTCGGCGTAGTCTGCATCCGCACAGGGATCCGAATCTCCTGCCCGAAGCTGCGGTATTCCAAATTCACGATTGGACAATCGCCGTGAAATGTGACCGAGTAGCCGATGGAAGCCTGCGCCCCGCTGCCCCAGGTCCACGTGAAGCTGCCGGAACCGTAAGGGTGCAGGCTTTTGCGGAAATCCTTCACGGCCAGAACCAACGATCGTTCGACCGTATCCTTCTGCGACAATCGAAACCACGTCCCACTGCCAAGTCCGCCCATACCGGCCCCCCTCCCCCCAGTGTTTTTGCCAAAATCAATTGGGGAACGACCGAATTCGCCTAGTGGCGTAACATCTTTCGGAACTTGCGATCGCTTTCCAGTTGCTCTCGATCGTCATCCACTTCCTGGCGACGATCGTCGATTTCGAGATTGGCAGCAGCAACTGCGTCGATCGTCGTCTCCTGCGCCGCCAGCGCGGTCAACAGACGCGACTCGAGGCCCAACAGCCACTTGGCCAGCCACTCACGCGCCTTACCATCGCCAGCCAAGGCATCGTCGGCCGCGCGCTTGCAGATTGCCTGCCAGGTTTCGAGCGGTACGGCCGCGTTCAGCGTCGCCAGATACTCGCGCTCGATCGGCCGGCGCGGTGGGTTGGCTTTGCCATTGGCGTTCATCGGGCGCAACTCGATATAGCGAATGAATGACTTGCGTCAGATCATTCTACCAAGTCGCGCTTCGATCGCGTATCCGAGGTGGCCGCTGTCTGTTACGATCGCCCGGCGAACCTGCGTGAGGCGACCGAGCGAAAGGCGATTGCCAACAGCCCTGCGGCAATCAGCGCCCCGGATGCCGGCTCCGGAACAGGGGTTGGTCCGGCCGTCGTGCCGAAGTTGTTGCGCACCAGGTTCAAATCAACCAGGGTCACGCTGCCATCGCCGTTCGCGTCGCCGGGGATGCTTGATCCCGTCTCGCCGAAGTGGTTGCGGACGTTGTTGAGGTCATTGAGATTGACCACACCGTCACCGTTGGTATCGCCGGGTTGAGGATCACGGAGGTTCGCGTACCAAGCTTCCAGCTGGCCAGCGGGATTGATGCCGTGGCCGGCCATCACGAGTCCGTCGTCGGAAAAATCGGCGATGCGCATCGATTGCCAACCAACAATCGCGTCTCCTAGCCCAAATTCATCTCGCAGCATGCTTTCGAGTGTGCGCATGCCGATGCCTTCGCGCCAAAAAAAACCCTGAAACTCGCCGGACGGCAAACGGACATGTGTCTTTGCACTCGTGCCATCCGCGGAAATGCCTCCAGCGACCGAGGAGAAATTGAATGCCGCGTCGTCGTACTCACTTCCTAGACCTGCTGGCCACCCCAGCTCGACCATCCCTTCTTCATCCGTCCAGCGAAACATCTTGTCGGACGAGCCCCGAGATGTACCAAACACCTTTTCACCATCACTGCTTACCAATCCTGCTGTGCTAAAGCTGTCCCCTGGGAGAAAGCCAAGCCTTTCCGTTCCACCATCGCGCGTCCATCGAAAGGCTTCTTGCTGATTGTCACCCCAAGCGAGCGCGCCCACAGCGACTGAACCGTCGACCGACATATCGCGATTCCTCCAATACTGATAAGACCCCACGGCGACGAAGTTTGGGTCGGTCGAGAACTCCATCATTCCCGCATCTGACTCCCACATACCCACCATACCGGCAATTCCTTCACCAGCGCGACGTCCCATCAAGACTCTGTTGCCGTCCTCGGAAACATCGAACGCAACCGTTCCTGGCGGCACGAGCTTGGCAGTACGCTGTTCCGTGTCGTAGACAAACGGGTCGGCGGTGACGAAGCGGAGATTTGACGAGGCGCCCCATGCGCTGCGATTCAAGTCAATTGTTCCATCAGGTGCTGGAATAAGGTCCCAACCAACGCTTTCCCGCCAGATCGCGAGGCCACTGCTCGGACCGACTGCACCAAAGGCAACCGAACTGCCATCGTGCGAAACTTGGAGGTTTCTCGACGATAGACTCGCGCCGAGGTCAACCGTACCGGTCTCCCGAGTCCAGCGAAACAGTCCAGTCGGCCACACCGTTCCGAGCGGTCCATAAACCGCCGACCCGTCGCCGGAAATCTGGCCAACGCCATGTAGTCCGCCAGAGCCTTCGTTCGCGCCCATGGCGGTGCCTGCGCCAAGTCCGAAGAATTCGGCGGCCGTGACATGCGAAGAGACGAAAGACGTGAGCAGTCCGAGCGTTGCCGACAGAAACAAGTGCTTCGTCGAGTGTACCGTATTGCGCGGAATGCGCCGCGATGAATGTGCTGGCATGGTGGGATTCAATCCAAGGTGCGTGATAATTTGTTTGCGGGTGGTTCGTCATCGCAGTTTATTGGGCCGTCGGGCTCGGTTCATGGCGGGTCGCAACCAGTTCGAAGCATCGCTCTCCCCACCGAACAGCGCGTCCACAGCCAACGCACGACGATCGAGCGAAGTGCGATCGGTCGAGCGCGGGGCGTCGTTGTCGGCAATGCTCATGGCGGGCGGCGCCGCGGCGGGGGGCGAAAACCCGAGCAGCAAGATGTCGCCCATATTGTTCGTTGAGTTCAGCGTGCCTCCGCTGGGCGGGTTGATCGGGCCCTGGAAGCGGCCAACG
>JALHLM010000105.1 GCA_022844585.1 Pirellulales bacterium
GGTTTTGGCGGTGGTCTCTCGGCGAGCGGAAGACCAGTGGGCGGTGCGTCGGGTAGCGGAGCGTCGATGGGCCCCGTCGGATGCGGCGGCGCGGGAGCGCGGCCGGGTGCGGGAGCGGGCGGCGCGGGCACGAGTGGTCGACCCGGTGTGGGCGCCGGAGGAGCAGGAACGCGGCCAGGCGTTGGCGCCGGCGGTGCGGGGAGCGGCGTTGGCGCGCGTCCAGGTGCAGGTGCTGGCACGGCCGGAGCGCCGGTGACGGGCGTCGGTCGCCCCGGAACTGCCGGCGGGGGCGCAGGCGGTCCGGATAGCGGTGTTGGCTTTCGTCCGGGGACCGGGGCAGGTGCCGCTGGCGCTGGCGCGTACGGCACACGATATACATCCAACAACACGCTCGCTGCGCAGGGCGCGGCGGTGAACGCAAACGCCGCTCAATACCGCTCCTATAACCCAACCTTTTACGCCGGATACGCGAACGCCTGGCATCCAGCGAACCTGGCGGCCGACTCGGTGTACGCGAACCCAGGCTATGGCGCCTTGGCGACGACGTTGGGCATTGCCGCGTTGGCCACTCCGTACGATTACGGTGGCAACGTAGTGACGCAATCCAACACCGTCTACGTCAACGGCGATGCGACCGCCACGACCGAGGACTACGCGGCGCAAGCGAATCAAATCGCCAGCACCGGTCAGACCGCCGCGCTGGCCGACGACTCGAAGTGGTTGCCGCTCGGCGTGTTCGCGGTTTGCGAAGGGGATGCCACCAACTCCGACGATGTTTTTCAGCTCGCGGTCAACCCGGACGGCGTGATTCGCGGCAACTACCACAATCTGCGCAACGATCAGGTGGAAACCATCAGCGGCTCCGTCGATAAGTCGACGCAACGCGCCGCCTGGACGATCGGGAGCGATCAATCGCCCGTGTACGAAGCTGGGATCGCCAACCTCACGAAGGACGCGACCCCGATGCTGGTGCATACCGGCGAGGGCCAGACTCAACAGGTTACGCTGGTACGGCTGCAACAGCCGCCACAATGAATAGCGTCTCGATGAATTGCGACCATGTCGCGCGGTCGATTCGGTTGCGCATCGTATTGACACGCCCCTGTAACCGAGACAAATCTGAAGCGAGAACAATGATGCGCATGTTGAATATGATTCAATCGATTGCCGTGGCCACATGTGTGGCTCTCATTGCCGCGGCGCAAATCAACGCTCAAGCGCCACGAAAATCAACCGCCAAACCGGTGGCGAAAGCGCCGGCGGCGGCCGACGTACGTTCGGCGCAAATCGACGCCGTGAAGGCCTCCGCGCAGGCCTTTGCGGACGCCTTCAACAAGCACGACGCCAAAGCCGTGGCGGCGCTTTGGACGGAAGACGGCGAATACGTCGACGAGACGGGGCAGCGCTTCGAAGGGCGCGCGGCGATCGAGCGTGAGTATGCGGAGTTCTTCACCGCACAGCCCAACGCGAAATTGACCGTCGTGGTCGACGCCGTGCGGCCAGCCGGAGATGCGGCTGCGATCGAAGATGGTCACACCGAACTTTCGATCGACGGCAAGGCCGTGGTGAGCGCCGCGCAGTATACGGCGGTGCATGCCAAGGTCGGCGCGCAATGGTTGATGTCGTCGGTGCGCGACCAGCGATTGGTTACCGAACCGTCCGCCAGCCAATTACAGGACCTGGCTTGGTTGGTCGGCTCTTGGCAGGCGGAACAAAACGGCGGTCAGATGCGGGTCGAATGCCAATGGATCGGCGATGGTCATTTCCTCGAGCGGAAGTACTCGGTCAAGCGCGGCGATCAAGTTGTGACCGCCGGATTGCAAGTGATTGGTTGGAACGCGCAATCGCAAGCTATCGAATCCTGGACCTTCTCGTCCGACGGCGGACGCTCCGTTGGCCATTGGATTCCGCACCGCGGTGGTTGGATCATCGAAAACGCCGGCATGCTGGCCGATGGCACGCCCACCGGCGCAGTGAATTACTTCGTGCGGCTCGACGACAATTCGCTTTCCTGGAAATCGGTGGAGCGTTCCGTCGGCGGAGCAATGTTGCCGGAGTCAGCCGAAATCGTCCTGAAACGCGTCAGCGCGAAACCGTAACCCTCATCAGTTTGAGTTGAAACCACTGTCGCCTTTAGCGAGCATCACGATATGTCCCTGGCATCATTCGCATCCAGATTCGCCGCACTTGCGCTTTCCGCGGCGCTCGTTGTTCCCGTTCATGCCCGAGGTTTCGGCGGATTCCATGGGGGCGGCGGCGGCTTCAGCGGCGGCGCCCATGCCGGCGGCTTCGGTGGCGCGGGCGGATTTGGCGGTGGTGCTGGCTTCGGTGGCGCTGGCGGATTCGGTGGCGGCGCTGGAGCTGGAGGCTTTGGAGGAGCCGGCGGGTTGGGTGGCAGCGCCGGGTTTGGCGGAGCCGGAGGATTCGGCGCGGGCAATCTCGGCGCTGGCGGTTACGGCGGGCTGAACCGTGGCAACTTTGGCGGTGGCGCCTACGGACAGGCCGGCGCGTTTGGCGGTGCGGCGGCGAATCGTTTTCCCGGTGCGGCGAATCTTGGCGGCGGATCGTTCGCTGGAGCGCCGGATCGCGGGCAACTCAATAACTTCCTCGGGCTGCCCTCGGATGAAGGCTTTCATGGTTTGAGCAGCGATTTCAACGTCAATCACGGCTCGGTCGAAGGACCGCGTGGCGGCACGGCGGCCGGAGTCTCGGTCGAAGGCCCACGCGGCAATGAGGCGGCACGGGGCGTCGCGGAAGGGCCCAATGGACGCGTCGCCGCCGGGGGCGCGGTGCGCGGCGCGAATGGCTACGGCGCCGCGCGTGGCGTTGTCGCGGGGCCGAACGGCATCGCGGCCGGCTTCGCACGTGTCACTCCGAACGACCGCTACTTCACCGGCCGCATGGTGCAGGGAAATTTCCGTGACTGGGGCGTCTACGGCGGCGGCTGGTACGCGGCTCATCCCGGCGCGTGGTATGCCGCGGGCTGGGCGGCCGGCACGGCATGGAACACCGCCACCTGGCCTGCCGTCGACGAGTGGTTCGATTACCCAGCCGATTCCCAGCCGACGAGCTACGACTACGGTAACAACATTACGTCGAGCGACGACAACGTGTACGTCGACGGGCAATCGGCCGGCTCCACGTCGGACTACTACAATCAATCGTCAACGCTCGCCGCGACCGGGGCGCAAGCGGCTGCGCCCGCCGACGAACAATGGCTGCCGTTCGGCGTGTTCGCGCTCACGCAGCACGATCACGATCGTTCGGACCTGACGATTCAACTGGCCGTCAACAAGCAAGGCGTGATCCGGGGCAACTACACCGACTCTCACAAAGACGAGACCATGCCGGTGCAAGGCTCGGTCGACAAAAGCACGCAACGCGTGGCCTTCACCGTGGGCGATAAAAAAGATGTCGTCTTCGAGACCGGACTGTACAATCTAACGAAGGACGAATCTCCGGTGCTGATTCAGCACAAAGACCATTCCGAGCAATGGGTTTTGGTGCGCCTGCATCCGCCAACGGACGCCAACGCCACGGGCGGGGCCCAAGATGCTCCCGCCGCCACCCCGAGTCCGACGCCGCAATGACGGAAGCCGAACGTACTGCGCAACGAACCATCCGCCAAGTGCATGCCCACTCCGCGGGAGTCTCGCGCGAGGAACCCACGTCAGAAGTAGGCGGCAACACGCACCATCTCACGCTGCTATCAGTCTCGTCCGGCATGGTGGGCGCTTGCTTGACCGCCATCGGCTTGATCGGCGTCGTACGGACGCTCAACCCGATCGAAACATTTGCCCGTTAAGACTGCCGCTCTCCCATCTGACATTGGCGGGCTGATTGACGCATTCCTGGCGGAATCCCGCACCGTGGCGGGAGCGGACCCGTTCAGCTTAGCCATGCACGACGATCCGCGTTATTGGGAAGGCGTACCCAAAGGAAGGGCAACCAAGATCATGAACACCAATAACATCGAGGCGGTTAAGATGACCATGGCGAGCAGGCAATAGGCCGTCATCCTTAGTTCACTCTGACGTTTTTCCATATCTCTTACCAATTCAGCAAACGCCAGTGCGTTAGCGATGAGTGCAACGTAAGGCAGAACACCAAGAATCTGGGCAAATGCCGCTGCATTCACGGCAGCACAAGTCGTTAGCAGGAGGAGCGTGAGAATGGAGAATTGGGAGTTCCCCTCCCCGTCTAACTGCACTTCCTTTGCTCGCAGTTGGGGCGTCAATTCCGGCGGAGTCAAATCCGGCTGCGGGGATTTGCAGGGATTGTCAGTCATTCCCCAAACTTCTCCTGTTCGGCCCGCCGTTACGGTACGCGGTACCGCCAGAGTGCTAGGCAGTCACCAAGTAGGCCGATAACGGTCGCACTGAGTTGGGAGTCGACGTTTCGTGAAGTTCACTCGCATACCGGTTTGAGGGCCAGGCAGATAGTGTTTACGACCATATTCTACATGACGTCAGCGGCCGCATGTGAGGAAATCGCGATATCCACAACGAGGTTCACATGCCGCTGGAGCGATTGTAGTCGGCGTCGCGAAACACCCAGTACGGGGCCTTGCCGACAATGTAATAGTCGACGGTTTGAGGCGCGGGCGGACTATCCAACGTCAGCTTGACGCTGAGTTTGCGCGGACCAACCTCGGCTGGCTCGGCGACGATTTCGTAGGCGCGGAAATTAGCGCCCTTATTCCAGGCGGAGTCCTCGATCCGGACTTCATTTTCGCCAATGCGTAACGGATCAGGTTTCTGGCCGGCCTTCCAGGCATCGAGCGCGGCGACGAGCGATTGCCGCGCCGACTCGGTTTCCGGAACATATTCGGCTTCGCTCGTCCCGACGCAGCCGGCGAGGAAAACAAGTATGCCAGCTGCGAGCAACCGCCGGCGCTGATCAAACCGGCTCATGGAGCGACCTCCGTCGTAGTTAAAGCCAGGTCTGAATCCACATTCTCATTGTTTTTCGTGGGCTCGAAGTCGCGTGCCGTCAGCGAATGCATTCGTCACTGCCTTGCCCGACGACTTTGCTCAGGCTGCTCCATGAACTGTGCGCGGTCGAGATGCCGACCTTCGAGATCCATCACATCATGGCGCGGGACAAAACGAAGCCCCCCATCCTGATTTCGTTGGGATTTGTCACGGACCGACGCTCGTGGCTATGATATTGCATTGCCCCCGCCAGACCTCACCCCGGCGCCTAAAGCGGTAAACAATGATTCGCGCAAATCGGCTGCAGCGTTCCAGGCGGTTGGGTCCCGAATTTCTCGAAGATCGGTGTCTGTTGACGCTCGCGCCAGAGTTAGTGCTTGACGCTAATCAGTCGGGAGAAGGCGCGCTCGTGGGCAATATTGCGTCAGCCGCGGAGCAATCGTTTTTCATCGCAGGCAACAATGAGCTATGGCGTACCGACGGGACGCCCGATGGAACGCGGCTGGTGGTCGATTTTAGCGACCAAGGACCGGTCACGGCCCCCGGAATGACGGCTTTGGGCAACTCGGTGGTATTTACCTTCGGCGATGAGCTTTGGATCAGCGACGGGACTGCTGTCGGAACGCAGCCGTTGGTCGATCTTAGCGACAAGGGACCGGTCTCGGCGGCCGGAATGTTGCGATACGGCAATTCGCTCCTCTTTACGCTCGGCGATGAGCTATGGATCAGCAACGGAACCGCGGCCGAGACACGACAATTGCACCCGGATTTGCGCCTGCTGCACAACCCGTTTTACGGCGGATTGTCCGCCGAGTGGAACGGCGTGCTGTACTTTTCGGCGACGAGTTCCGCAACGGGCGGTGAGCTCTGGCGCACGGACGGAACGATCGACGGGACGCGCCTTGTCGCCGATATCAACGCCGGCGCCGCGAATGGAGATACGTCATCTTTGTTCGTGTTCAACGACCGCCTGTTTTTCGCCGCGCAGGATGCCAGCCTCACTCGCGACGTCTGGCAAACCGATGGAACGCCTGAAGGAACCTCTCGCTTTTTTGATGTTGGGGATGCATTTCAAGGCGTTTATCAGGCGATGGCGGCTGCCAATGACACATTTTTCTTCACTGTAGGGGCTTATCATTCTGCGGTGGGTCGAACCAAGGTGTGGTTGAGCGACGGCACCGCGGCAGGCACCCGCGCGCTGAGTTCGGTCTCGCCTCAATTTAATAACAAGTTGCTTGGCGGTCCGCTGATGGCGGTCGGCGATGTTGTTTACATGATGCTCCACCAAGGCGCGTACTCTCTCGCACGCAGCGACGGCACTGTCGAAGGGACAATGCTCCTCGCGTCGACAGGAATCCCCGATACAAGCAATCGAGTTCGCGGGTTCGCGGCCGTCGGAGAAAGACTGTTGCTGGCAATCGAGGGCCAATTTGACGAATGCCAGTATTGGACGAGCGACGGTTCCCCCGCGGGATCATCCGTGGTGTCGCTGTCATTTGAAGGCTGTAACTCACTGGCGGTCGTCGATGGCATCGGTTATTTCCGTGACGACGGAGTGCTTTGGAAGACCGACGGCACTGGCGCAGGCACTGGTCCGGTGGATCCGGATTTTCCCGGCGATGATTGGGCGAGCGTCCAATCCCTGGTCCCGGCCGGCCACGACCTGCTGTTCACGGCGAATGACCCGCGATACGGCCGCCAACTCTTTAAGACGGACGGAACGGCCGCGGGAACGTCGAGGCTGACACGCAGCGTATTCACGTCGAAGGGGTCCGGAACCAGCCAACTGCAGGTGACTGAGGATCGGCTATTCTACAGAGCGTCCTCGGTGGGATTAAAGATCTTCAGCAGCAATGGTGAAACGGAGGGCACTTTTCCGCTTTGGAACCTTGATGTTGAGGATCCCCGCGAGAACGACGTCGACGCCCCTTTTGATGTCTCGCCCGTGCGAACAACAAAGGCCCAAGCATTCTTCGTATCGCAAGACAAAGCGCACGGAAAGACGCTCAATGTCGCCGATGGCGCTGCGCCCGCGTACACGCGGTTGCTGACGATACCGCTTGGTCACTATGTGGTGATGGAACATACGTCGGATCGACATCTGTTCTTTCACTTCACGGATGTCTATGGGAAGGTGCTCTCCGGGACATGGACTTCGGACGGCACGATCGAAGGGACCCACGTTTTGGAAGGCATCCCAGACTTGGGGCCTGTCAGCGCCACGAACTACCTCTCCTTCCGCGGCGACACCTACTTTGTTGCGACCTTTAACGAGGACCAGGACGAGCGATCCGAACTTTGGCGCTTCGACGAGGACACCGCCACCGCGGAGCGCGTGACCGACTTTAATGACCGCGCGTTCTGCGGCCAGCTTGCTACCGACGATTTCGACCTGTTCGCCTCGTTGTCGACGCCGGAATATGGCTGCGAGCTTTGGCGCATCGACGGCGCGTCGTTCGAAACGACTATGGTCGCGGACCTTCGTCCAGGTGAGCTCGGATCATATCCCAGCTATGCTGTCGGCAGGGACGGTGATTTGTACTTTGTTGCGCGGACTAGTCCATCGCCTGAAGTGTACGATTATGCGCTGTTCCGTTTGCACGCGGACGATTACACGTCGATTACCGACGTCTGGTCTTTTGTTCCGGGAGTTTTTGCCAATACAGATTACTACTTTTTCAAGCAGGACAATGCCGGAACTTCGCAACAACTCTGGCGCACCGATGGAACCCGGGCCGGCACTTTGGCAGTTACGCAATCGCCGATAGAAGCCGTGCATCCGTTCGTGTTATCCACGACCGGCGGGCATGTGTTTTACCTTGTGCAAACATCACGAGATTTCGGGCAAGTGTGGCAAAGTGACGGTACCGCGGAAGGCACACGGCCGATTCCGAACTTGGTCGTCCCATTCAATGCGGGCGTCGTCACTGCACTGAATGGCGCCGTGTACTTTAGGGCGGACGACGGCATTTATGGCACTGAACTCTGGAAGCTTGATCCACCGCCCGGCGACACTAACTTCGACGGATCGGTGGACGTTGTCGACCTCAACAATGTTCGCAACCACTTTGGCGAAACCGGCAGCGTGCTGGGGGACGCAAACGGCGATGGCGCAGTCGATCTGCTGGATTTGAACGCCGTAAGGAACTACTTCGGCACAGGGACTGCGTCGCCGGATATCAAGCCGCCGACGGCGCTAGCCGTTGCTGATCCATCGGCACGCGCAGCCCTCCGGCCCGACGCGAGGGATGCGAAGCGGAGCCTCCTAAGCGATCTGCTGTTCGTGGCAGGCCGAGACGATTCAGCAGTCGCTTCGCAGACTAAAGTTGCAGCCAAGAAACTACAGGCAGTCGACCGCGTGTTCGCGGCGATCTAAGCAGTTGCGCCACTTGCGCCGACGTCGCACTTTCATACTTTTCGACGAAAGGTCTGCCATGGCGAAGTTCGTGCTTGCTCCGCGAGACCTGCCATTATTGCTGGCGGCGATGATTATGTTTCTTGCGCCGGCGCATGCACAGCCAACCGACCAGCTGGTGGGGTATTGGCCACTCGCGGGCGATTGCCAGGACCATTCCGGACACGGTAATCATGGAGTGAATCATAACGTCGTCTTGGCCGACGGTACGTTCGATGGCGAAAGTTCCCACATCGAGGTTCCGCCCAGCGATTCATTGCGCTTTGGCGCGGGCGACTTTACGCTCAGCGCCTGGGTTCACACGGACGAACAGATCGACGATGCGGTCGGCGATGTGCTGGATCTCTACGATCCGCAACTCCGCCGCGGGATTACGCTGTCCCTCAATTCCAGCGCCAGCGGCTATCTTTCGCAATGCGCCGATCGTCACGTCTATTTTGGCATCGACAACGCTCGTTCCGGCGAATGGCAGGATTGTGGGCGGCCCAGCCCGACGAGTCCGTACGTGGCCAACTCGATGCTCGTGTATGCGGGCGACCTCTACGCCGCCACGATCGAAGGCGCCACCGAGGATGATTGGCGCCATGTGTATCGATACGATCGAGACAAGTCCTGGATCGATTGTGGTCGCGTGGGCAATGCCCGCACGACGGGCGTCGGCCCCTTGTTCGTGCATGCGGGGGCGCTGCATGCCGTGACGACCACCTACGACTGGACGCGCGTTCGCGAAGGTGCGTTCGAGCCGGGTCACGTTTTCCGCTATCGCGGCGGCGCCCAGTGGGAGGATTTGGGCCAAGTCAGCGTCAATCGCACGCTCAATTGCGCCGCGAGCTTCCAGAATCGAATCTATGTTGGCGGCGGACCCCAGGAATGGGGCGTCTATGGACGCAACGACGGGGGCTCGTGGTCGGCGTCCCAGTTGTTCCCGCAAAGCGGGCCTCGGCGTTGCTTTCCGCATGCGAGTACTCGCTTCAATGGCCAGTTGTTTGTCGGCTTCCCGAGCGTGTACGCGTTTGATGGCGCGAATTGGACATATGCCGGCGTGCCGGTGGAGCCAGAAGCCTCACTGCAAACGCATTCCTTCACGGTGTTTCAAGGCCGCCTCACGGCAGGCACGTGGCCCCTGGCAAAGGTAGCGCAATACGATGGCGGCGAGCGTTGGAAGGAAATCGGACGCGTGGGCGAAGACGGCACCGAAGTGAATTCCCTCGTCGTCTATAACGGCAAACTCTACGGGGGTTCCATTCCGCGTGCGGAATTGTGCCGTTACGACGAACAGCCGCAGTGGACTTCGTTGCGCCGCTTCTACTCACCGGAAGGTTGGCTGCCAGTGCCTCCGCGTGATAACGGCGGCAATCCCACGCGTGAGGAGGTCGCGGAATGGACGCGGATTACAAGTCTCACCACGTTTCGCGGACGGCTGTTCGCCGGCATTGGCAACTGCACCAGCTCGATCCAAGACACACCGGCAGATATTCGCGGAACCGTGCATAGCATCGAATTCGGCAAGTGCCTGTCCTACGACGACGAACTCGCCCCCGGCTGGCGACACCTGACGGCGGTGCGGGCGGCGGATCGTCTCAAGCTCTATATCGATGGACGTATGGTGGCGGAATCGGCGCCGATCGACGGGGCCGAATATGATCTGTCCACGGATCGCCCGCTTCGTATCGGTCGCGGACAGATCGACAGCTTCCACGGCAAGATCCGAGAGGTACGCGCCTATCGACGCGCATTAAACGGTGCAGAGGTTCAGTCAATGGCCGCTCAGCAACCGGATTAGCGAGTGGAGTGGGCCGTGCATTGATTCACATCAATACGACGCTTCGGCCTGCCGTCGGGAGCGAAAATCGAAGAGTTACGCGCCGAACGCCGACCTGGGAGCAAACTGTTGCCCAGAGATAAACGTGCTGATGACCTCCAGTTGCGAACTCAGAACCAGAATGTCGGCGGCCTTTCCGACCTCCAGGCTGCCACAATCCGCTGCGATTCCGATTCGCTCGGCGGGCGTGAGCGACGCCATCCGAATCACTTCCGGAAGCGTAGCGTCGGTGTCGCGAGTCATGGTCCTCACCATCTGATCCAAGGCAAAGACCGTGCTGGCAAGCTTCGATTCGCCGGGCAACACCCCGACGCGTCCCGTGTTCTCGAACGGCTCTCCACTCTCGTAGTGCCCGAGCACGTACCTGCCAGGAGGCATGTCCAGCGCCCTGCTCGTGTCACTGACGAGACACAGTCGCTGTGATCCTTTCATGCGAAAGATGAACTGCAACATTTCCGGCGCGTGGTGACATCCATCCGCGATGACTTCCGTGCTCATTTCGGCATGATAGAGCACGAACTCCGCCATGCTGCCTTGCTGGGGCGTGCCCAATCGCCGGCGAATGGAATCGCTGCTGCTCATGGCATTCCAGAAGTGATCGACATGCCGCATGCCGGCGTCGTACACGGCGGCCATTTCCGACCAACTGGCGTTGGAATGGCCGCAGGTCACTAAACAACCGGCCGAACGCGCCGCAATACAAAACTCCACCGCGCCCGGCAATTCCGCGGCGCAGGTGGCTGATTTGATGATGCCGCGACGCAGTGCGGGTTCGTACTCTTCCGGGTCCGGCAGGCGTTCCATGCCCTTGGGATGAGCGCCAACTTTGTCTGGAGCGAAATAGGGACCATACCAGTGGACGCCCGCGATCTTCGCACCGTCGTCGATGCTCCATTCACGCTGAGCGGCTTCGACTGCATCCAACATGTCGTTCAATTGAGCGCGCGTTCCCGTCGTCGTGGTGGGAAGTAGCGTTGTAGTGCCGTGGCGAGCATGGGCGCGGTTGGCGATTCGAACCGCTTCCACCGAACCGTCCATGTAGTCGCTGCCACCGCCGCCGTGGCAGTGTATGTCGATGAAGCCAGGGCTAATGTAGCCATCCTGCGCTCGAACAAGTTTGGCATCCGGCGGCGTCACCAAGTCGGCGCGGCGTCCGAGCGCGCTGATGCGACCTTCTTCGACAATCAAAAGTCCGTCTGGCAATAATGCATCCGGCAGGATGACAGTGCCGTGAAAAGCAATGGGGCCAGCCATGGCAACCTAGCCTGGGAGCATGAAGCATCGAACACGGCAGTATCTTGGCGGATCTGCGACGACCCCAATTAACCAAAGTCGACGGGCGTCGTCTAGAAGGGAAACCGGTTGCGGTGACGATGAGGACATTCCTGGCCGCCGTTCCGTGGCGTATAGCTGACTCAGGGAGCGACGACTATGGTTGGCTCGTGAAGATTTGTGAGTATAATCGTCGTCATGACCGTCCATGAAATCCTCGCACAGCTTGAGTCACTCGGCGACAAAGCGCGGCGCGCCCACAATACAAAGGCCGGCGCGCCGGACAACCAGTTCGGGGTTAAATTGGGCGATATTCGCGCCGTAGCCAAGAACATCAAGACGGATCACGAACTTGCGCTCCAACTTTGGGACACCGGGAACGTCGAAGCGCAACTCCTCGCCACGCTGGTCATCAAGCCCACGTCGCTCTCCGCCGACGAACTCGACAAGTTGACTCGCTCCACGACCTGCGCGCGGGTGGCGGACTGGCTAAACTCCTATGTCGTCGCACAACATCCCGAGAAGGAAGCGCTGCGTGTGAAGTGGATGAAGGCGAAGGATCGCTGGGCCGCCCGGGCGGGCTGGCACTTCACCGCGAGCCGCGTGAACAAGGGCGCTGACGACATCGACCTTCCTGCACTGCTCGATCGCATCGAGAAAGAGCTGCCAAAGGCGATGCCGGAAGTGCAGTGGACCATGAACAACACGCTGGCCGCCATTGGCATCCACCATCCGAAGCTCCGCAAGCGCGCCGTCGCGATGGGAGAAAAGATTGGCCTGTATCGCGACTGGCCGGTGTCCAAGGGTTGCACTCCCCCCTATGTGCCGGTCTGGGTGGACTTCATGGTGAAGCGGCAGGGCTAAGGAGGGCGACACCTCACTGGGACTAAGTCAGCGGATTTGGCGTCCCTAGAGTCGCGGGTCAACAGGCTCGCTTTCAAGGGCCAGTACGCTGAAGACGCATTCATGCACTCGGCGGAGCGGTTCGCGGCGGACAAAGCGTTCTAGGGCCTCGACGCCGAGGGCAAACTCGCGCAAGGCGAGCGAGCGCTTCGCGCCCAGGCCGCGATGGCGCAGCCGCGTCAGGTTTTCTGCGCTCGTATAGTCGGGTCCGTAGATGATCCGCAGGTACTCGCGGCCCCGGCACTTGACGGCGGGCTGCAGCAGTCCTTGTTTTCCCTTGGCGATAAAGTCGAACGGCTTGACGACCATCCCTTCGCCGCCGCGGTCGGTGAACTCCATCCACCAATCGGTCGCCGCCTGCGTCTCCGCCGGGTTCGTCACGTCGACCACACGGTACGGCGTGGCCAGCAGCACCTGCGGGTCATGCCGGCAAATGTTGGCGAGGGTCTCCATGTGCCAGGCATGATGCTGATCGGCATGCACATGGCCTTCCGTGGCCAATACGTGAAACGGCGCGAGCTTGTAGTCGTCGATCGACGCGACGTTCCAACAATATCGCCGGTAGGCATCGACAAACTTGTTGGCGGACTCCGCCCGTGCCGCAAATGCCGACCTCAATGCATTCAAATGCTCGCTCGCTTCGCCGTCCAATCGAGTGGCGGTCTGCTCGAGTACGTCCAGCACCGCGGGCAAAGCGCCCAGCGCGGCGGAACCGACGGCGGCATATTGCGCCTTGAGCAGTTCCTGCGCCTTCGCGGACCAAGGCATCAATTCGCAGTCGAGCACAACCCAGCTCGTGTGATGCTCGTCCCAAAAGTTCGCGGCGGTCAACGCGGCGCGGACTCGGTCCAGCAACGCGACCTCCGTCGGCAAATCGTTGAAGAACCGCCGACCGGTACGCGTGGTGATGATGCCACGTTCGTCCGTAACGCCAAATCGCGTGGCCGCCGCTGCTTGATCGCGGCAAACAACGACCACGGCGCGCGAGCCCATGTGCTTCTCTTCGCAGACGACCTTCGGGACGCCCTGATTGCGGAAGTAAGCGAAGGCTTCGTCGGGATGCTCCAGGTAACCTTCCTTCGTACTCGTCTCCGACGGCGACATCGTGGGCGGCAGATACACGAGCCACTTGGGATTCGCCGCGAAACGGCTCATGATCTCCAGCGCCGCTGTGCCGTTTTCCTCTCGGATCGTTATGTTGTGGCGCAAACGCGTGGAGATGATCCGCTTGCCGGTGACGTCGGCCACGTCCAGCAAATCATCATTCTCGTGCTGCGACGACAGCGACGGCGCTTCCTCGCCTTCGGCCAGGAACGGCCGCGCCGGTTCG
>JALHLM010000106.1 GCA_022844585.1 Pirellulales bacterium
TCCGCATACGAGCGCCGACCCTCACGCTGCGACTTCCGCTTGATCCGGGGCATAGAACCGTCCTTCCTGATTCCTTGAGAATAAGGTTTGGGACTGTCCAGAAAACCCCAAGCACCTCAACCGTTCCTTACCTGTCGCAGGTTCACTCGCGGACGATTGCCGACCAGCGCTTTCGAATGTGTGCAGGCGTGCACTATTAATGGATTAATGGCGGGGCAAGCCAGATCGAACAGGCTGGCTTATCTGGAAATACTTAACGCGAAGGAGAAAACCGAGTTAAATACGGCTATACTGGGGAAGGGTTTGAGTATGATTGCAAACGACGAAACCACTTGGACAAATTAGGTCTACAAGAAACCCTTGACAACCAAAGGTGCGGAATGGGACGACTCTTGTCAAACAGAAAAGTCACGATTCTGTTGTTGGTGTTGGCCGTGGTTATTGGGTTTCGATTCTTCCGAAATTCTATGTATTACGGGCGAAACTCGGTTGAACCGCGTTATCTGCCGCTGGTTTCGCTGGACGCCCTCGATACTGCCGAAGAGAAATGGCAGACTGTTGGATTACGGGATTACGATTTGGACTTGAAGTTCATTGCGGAGGCGCGTACTTCGCTGATTCACGTAGAGGTCCGAAACGGAATTGCTGTGCGTATGACGCGGGACGGAATCGAGGAATTGAAGCCTGAAGTCTGCGACGAGTGGACAATCGATTCACAGCTTCGCCAAATTCGGGAACGGCTCGCACCAGATGCCATCTTTCGATCTTCTCATGTGGAAGGCAGTCAAATGAGCATGTATGGGCTGTTCGATGAGAATTTTGGTTTTCCCAGTGATTATAGCCGCCAAGGATTTGGTTCCGCTGTGAAATTTCATATTAGGGTAATTGAATTTGCACCGAAGTTGTCCCGTCGGTAGTTGAAAAGGCATTGGCTCCAGATTGATTGTTAAGCCCGCTGGCGTTGGGCGTCAAGTGTTGGGTGGACGACTCGTTCCAGAGCGTTGAGGAGTTCCTGCATGTGCTTGTGGCCTTTGACGCGTAGCGACTCTCGGCGTCGAGGAGTCCGGCCACGCACCAACGTTCGCGCATCGTGCCGTCACGCCAGCGCTTCACGCGTCGCGTGAAGCTCTCGGCGACGCTGAACGCCGACTCGATAGGATTGGTGGTCGCCAACGTCTTCCGCAGTAGCTCCGGGACGCCCAGCCGCACGACCGTGAGCGTTTCCTCCCAGCCCTCCTCGAGACTGGCGGCCGCGGCGGGACTGATCTTTCGCAACCAGGTGATCGTGCCTTGGAGCAGCGTCCGGGCCTGCGTCTCGTTCGTCTCGTGATACGCGGCGTTCAACCGCTGTCGCAGTTCCTCGTGGCGTTGCTCCGCCAGATGCGCTTGCACGTTGCGCAGCTTGTGGATCTGGCACCGCTGGACGACGGCGTACTTGCCCCACACGCGAGCGACGGCCGCTCGTAAGGCCTTGGCCCCGTCCAGCACGAACAAGGTCGGCACATTGGTCGGCACGCCGCGTTCCCGCAACTCCTCCAACAGGGACGTGACGACCTCCGCGTTCTCCGTCGCTCCTTGTCGCAGGCCGAGGATCCGCTTGTGGCCGTCCGTCGTGACGCCCAGGGCCACCACCATCATTTCGCCCGCATAGGGCTGGGCATCGATGAAGATCACGGCGAACCGCTCGTGGTCGAAGCGCCGCTCAGCGAGCCGTTGGACTTCCTCGGCCGAGGCTCGCACAAAACCGCGGCTGACGCTCGACTTCTTCACGCCGACTCCTGTACATGCGAGGTCCACGATCTTCTCGTAGCGCCGCGTCGACACCCCGTTGATGAGATGATTCAAGGCCGCCTGGGGCATGGCGTCCGGCGATTGCAAGAGCGCGTAACGCTCCAACTCCGCTTCGCCCCGCGCATCGGTGTAACGCATTCGCGGCTTGCGAATCGAGGCCTTTTGGCCGGCGATGGTCACATAGCCACCCTGGCGCCCGAACCGAGTCAACTCGCGGTCGGGCCGGCGCTCATGCCGCTCGCCGCATCGCTGCGTGACCTCGTCCTCCAGCAGACGCTGGGCAACCAGCAGACCCATCTCCGTGGCAAACGTCGACAGTGTTTGCCGGGACATCTCCACGAGTGCTTCCACATCGAGCGGAAGTTGCAGCTCCCGAGCAGGCGCCTGGGCCTGCTGCTCGATCCGGCGACGCCGGACAGACTTGCCAGCACTAATGGAAGTCGCGGTCGCTTCTCTCGTTTGCGTACTCTCTTTCGATTCGTCATCGAAGCTACACCTCGTCTCGGCCGCGCGCAATCGCGACGCCTGTGCTGATTTGGCTGCCAGGAAGTTGGTTGCTCCGCCTGGGATCACCTGTTATGTACAGGGCTATATATGATGCTGAGCGGCGTCGCTATTTGGCCTTCAACGGGGAATTACTTTGGCGACTTGCTCCACGAAGCACTCGACCTCTGAGATTCACGGGTTCAACCTCGTCGAACGACTGCAATGCCGCATCAATCGCATCGAGACGAGCCGAACCCCGCTCGAGCTGCAATTCGTCGAGCGCGACCCGGTCTTCGAATGAACTCGCCAGTACGTCGAGTGCCCAGTCCATGGCGTTGTGTTTCGTCGTCGGTGTAGCGGAGCTGGCTTGAGTTTCCAGGAGAGCCTCGTCCCAGGCATTCGACGCGACGCGTCGGCGCGGCATCGTCGCCAGCGAAGGCGTGCTGTCGGCGGACCCGAGATTGTTGCGCACGAAGTTCAAGTCTTGGATGTCGATCACGCCATTTCGGTCGAAGTCCGCCGGCAGATTCTCGCCCGTAGTGCCAAAATCGTTGCGGACGTTGTTCAAGTCGCCGACGGTGATGATTCGCACGAAGACCTGAATCGTCGTTTGCGCGGCGTTTCCTGCCGCATCGCTGGCCCGTACACGCAACGCGTGTTGTCCGCTAACTTCCAGGCGAATCGGCAACAGGAACGACATCCCGCTGAGCGTTGGCACGCCAAGGTCCTGGTTCGTCGTGACGTCGAACACGCTCACCGTTAAACCTGGCTCGGAAAGCTGGCCGCTGAGCACCAAGGCGATACTGTGCGCCTGCCACGCATCGGCGCCGATCAACGTCGCCGGCGACAAAGTAATTCCGGCCGGCGGCGCGGGAGGCAGGCGATCGAATTCGGCGGACAATCCGCCGACTCCCGCGTTCGCCGCGAAGTCCTGCACGTCTGCTGCGTTGACTTGCAGGGAGTAGTCAGCGGCGTCCGATGAAAACGCCGCTAGGCCCCGGATACGATACCGATTCGCGGCCAACGGCGTGACGGAAACGGAGGCATCCAAGAGGATCGGCGCGCCGTCGGCCGTCAACACGAGATCGCGCCAATCGAACGTCGCGGCGCGGATCGGTTCGCTGAACGTCACGTCGATGGCGCCGAGGCCGTCGGGCACGCGCTCCGCGGCCACTTCTTCAATCGATGCTAATTGCGGCGCCGTGCCATCGAGCGTCCAGGAAACGCACTTTCCGCCAACTCCCGCGCGTCCCGAAGCGTCGGCCACCGTGCGCGCATTGACGCAGAACTGGTAGTCGCCGTCGAGCGAGGTTTCGTCGGCCAGACCGGCGATGGAGTAGCCGCGCTCCGTGGTCTGCGAGAAGTTCAGTTCCGTCAATGGCACGTCGACGCCATTTCGCTTGAGTTGCAAGTCGCTCGCATCCAACGTGGCGAAGTCGATGGTCCGCGTGAACAGGACCTGCACGCCATCCAGCGGCGCGTTGACGAGCAAACCGGATGGACCGGCGATCGACTCGACCGCAGCCGCCAGCGAACCATTGACCCACTCGGCGCTCGCGGCGCCGAAACCCGCATTGCCGAATTCGTCCCGAACCAGCGAAGCGTCGACCGTGAGTCGATATTCGCCGTCATCGCTCGTCAAACTTTCGAGACCAGCGATGCGGAAGAGCTTTTCCGATTGCCCAACTGGAGTGATGGTCACGCCCGGTCCAATCAAGTTCGGGCCGCCGTCGCGCGTCAAACGAAGCGCCGTCACATCGACGCTGGCGAGATCCTCCGTGAACAACACGTCGAGCGAGGAAACGGCTTCGTTGCGCGGGTTCGGCGAAACTTGCTGCAAACTCTCCACTGACGGCGGAGATGTGTCGAGCGCCGTGTAGTACAGCGTATATCGCCCGGTGCTGTCGCGATCCACCAGGTGGACGTTGTTCTCCAGACGCGGCGGATGGCCTTGTTCAATGAAGGTGCGATCCGTCTGCCAGAAATTATCCGGATTGAGCTCCGTCCCGTCCGAACGGACCACGCGCGTAAGCCGCCATTTGCCGTCGCCGATGTCATGCGCGCGCAGATAGCCCCAACCGGCCGCCATGTCGACGGTCATTTCCACTACCGGATCGGCAACGGACGGCTTTAACGCGTCGAACGTCGGCTCGCCCGCCAACGCCACGGAGTGTACCGTGCCGTCCGAAAGATGAATCGTATCGGGCAGGTCTTCCGGAGCATCCGGAACCTCGTTGGTCAGGAAGTCGGGCAATTCGTCTTCCTGCGAGTAAACTTGGTGAATCATTTCGAAAATCTTGACGCTCTTGATCAACGACAACCGCGGATCGCCGAGGCCGTCGATGTGTTCGAACGTGGCTTTGTAGTCGATGAACTGCCCCTGCAACGTGGAAGTCAGCAACCAGCGGGCGATCTTGATCTCGTCCGGCGCGATGTCCCCGAAATTGGCGATCAACGACGGCGTCAATTGGCTGAACCCGAGCGCCGAGAAAACCTCGGTGGCAATGATCTGGAAATCGATCAACAGCCCCTTCTCATTCTCGATAATCCGCGGCTGCGCCGAAGTAATCTTCAAGTTCTTCGCCACCCCAGCGCCGTTGTTCTCGACCATCACAGCCAGCGTGTAAGGAATAGCCGGCTCAATCTCCGGATCCGTATGCGGATCATCGCTGAAGACGTCGCGCTGGTGGAAGTATTTGAGGTTGAGGGCGGGTTCGGGTTGAACTACGATCCGCACCGAAGCGAGCGGAACGACGATTTCCTCGCCGTTCTCACGATATCGGAGCGTGCCCGCAATCGCATACTCCGTCGGCCCCGTCGCGGCCGCAGCTTCCAACGCGAAGATCATGAATTTGGCCAGCGCCGTCGTACTGGGAAGGATAACGCCGGTACCGTCGAGCGCATCGATTCCCTGCAGTGTCGTCGAGGCGATAGTAAAAAAGTGCGCTGCCGACGCGCCTGTGGCGTCTGTGAACAGCAGATCAAACCCAACAGACTCGACGGAAAGATTGCTGTCGAGGTTTGCGACTTCCAGGCTGCCCGCGAAAGTGGTGCGCGCAAGAACCGCCTCTTGCTCGATCCGGATTTTGACGCGCGCACAAACACCACCATCCGACCCACCGCCGCCAGTGTCCTCGGCTGGCGGTCCCTCGGTATAGCCAGCGTCAATGTAGTCTTGCGGGTTACACGGAGGAAACGGTGAACTGACGCCTGGTGATGGCTCAGAAACGCCAACAACGATCACTCCACCTGGGCCCGATTGTCCTGGACTACCTTCTGTCTCCGATGGCGGACCGGAGCAAATGCAATTCAAAATGTCAGCTGGGTTGACAAATGATCCGAAACCAATCGTCAATGCGTCGAGCAGCATGCACTTGCATTTGAAATCTGGTGGGAGCTTCACGCCAACGAGATCGGCACAATCGCAGAGCAGTCCGATGATGCGATTTGGCGCCTTCAGCAGATTTGGCAAGGGTAACGCAGCTGGATTGTCGATGTTTCCATAGATGCAGTTGAAGAGATCACGAAGAAAATAGAGTACGGGCAATTGCGCCGAGCGGTCGTAGCAGAGTAGTTTTCCTGCACATAGAATGCACCACTTGACAACGATTTCCGGGTCCTCGCATTCCTCCGGCTCGCCGTTAGCGCCGCCGCCTTCGACGAAATCGGACCGGCGGCGCACCAGCACTGGAATTGTCAATGAGCCCTTCGCGGGCAGAACTCCGACGTCGGTGATAAGAGGAATGACCTCGTAGATTTCCGTATGTCGCACCGAGATCGTTACGTTTTGAGCTGCGATGAGTCCATGATTCCTGATCGTGATCTCGGTTTGCGTGGTTTCACCCTCGAGAACCATCGGCATGATGATGTTGTCATCGAACGTCACTACTGGAATGGGCACGTTCGTCTCAAATGTCGACTCCAACACGAGCTTATAGTTGTCGTCCGATTCCGTGGGCACAACTTCCCAGGAAACGGCCACAGTTTCTCTCGAAATGAGCACGTCGGCCAGAGTGACCACACCGCCAACTAAGTCTACACTTGATCGATAGGACGTGTGCTTGGCCGCAGTCACTTCGAGGGTGTACGGGCCTTCTGAAACTTCGGACCATTGAATCAATCCTGACGCGTCAGTGACGCCTGATCTGACGATTTCGCCTGTGAACGGATCAGTCAGCTTTACTTGCGCTTCGGCAACTCGCGGCGCGCCCTCGGCGTAGTACGTATACTCATCGGACACAACCACCTTGAGATCGCCGAGCAATTCGCTAATGCCATTGAAACGGAATGGCACGCCGAGCTGCATTTCGTCGGCAATGAGCGCCATCGTGCCGTAGTATTCCCCGAGGCGTGAGCCAGTTGGCAAGGTCAGCAACAATGTCAGGCGCGCGGATTCTCCCGGCCCCAAACTTGGCAACTCGGCTCCGGAGCCGCTTTTCAGCCACTCAACTTCCGGCAGGCGGATCGCAATGGGGCCGGTGGCTTTACCGCCGTCGTTGCGAACTTGAAACTCGACGATGCTTTGGCCGCCAATCAGCATGCCGCCGACCAGACTTTCGGGTGCTGCGACGAGGCGTGCCCGAAGCGGCTCAACCAAAACATGCACGGTTACGTCAAGGAACGCGCCCTCGGCGGAAGTGATGCGTAACTGCACGTCGCCACGCGTGACACTTGCATCGAGTGCCTGAAGGCGTACCCGCAGCGGCACATGCCCATCGCCGGGGATCGTCGACGTGGCGTCGTCATCGCCAAATGTGACGTCAACGTTGATGTTGCCAGGACGTCCCTGCACGAAGGCCTGGAGGTTCGTCAGCGCGAAGTCCGTGGGATTCGATAACTTAACTTCCGCAATCGTCGGCGATTGCCCTTCGATCAATCGCACGGTCACCTCATCCGGAGAGCTGCGCATGCCAACCAGCGTGAACTCGTCTTGAACGACAAACGTTGACAATCCAGGATGCGTGGCGCCAATCGAATAGCGCCCGGCTTCCCCCGGCAACGGCACAAACGATGCTTGAAATCGTCCGTTGAAATCAGTCAGCGCGGCGATTTCGCGAATGAAGCCGCGATTCTGCAGATGAATGGAAACAATTTTGAAGCGCGCCGGCTCGCTTGTTCCCACAATCCATGCCTCGCCCGAGAGTCGAATTTGCGTGTCGGCCAGCGCGACATCCACATCGGCTGCGACGGTGGCCTCATACTCGGCCACAACGTTCAGGGGCACAATCGAAACGGTCACGTTGTTCGACTCGTTCAACTCCACCATCGAGTTTGTCGCATCGGTGATCACGATCATCCAGTATTGGCCGGGCGCTGCCGGTGCGAACGTACGGACGGAACGTGAAACGCCAATGCCCGACGGCAAATCCGCGTTGACAACGACTTCAGAGATGAGTTCGTCGTCGCCAGCGCTTGGATTCGCGGACAGAAAAACCAGTTCTCGCCAACTGCCAGAAGCGTTCGCAAGTCCAACGCTCTTGGTCGTGTAGCTAACGTCAAATTGGGACAGTGTGAGCACAGTCGACTGCGACGCTACTTCGGTGACAATCAAATCGGGCAGGTTGACATCCGAGACGACAAAGGTAACCAGGCCGTCCGCAAGACCCTCGGCGGATGCGGTGACCGTCACGGATTGGGCGCCATCCGTCACGCCATCGTTGGAAGTCGTAATGTCGATCTCAACCAAGGACTCTCCAGGTCGGAATGTTACCGTGGATGGAAGTTCAATTTCTCCTGGATTGTTCACCGCCAGTGAAACCGCCAACTCAAGATCCGCTGCACCGGTGCGGATCAAGGTCAGCGTCGTGGCGTTGAGCAATCCTTCGGCAACCGCCGAGTCGTTCACTTGCAATAACAAGGATGGCACGTCATCGTCGATCACTTCGAGGCTGGCGCTGGCCGCCCCATGTTCGAGGACATCCCGGTGGTCGGCGATCGGCCGCGCCTGCAGGGCCACGATACGATCTCCATCGGGCTCAACATTCTGAACAGTGCTCACGGGAAACGTCGTCGTGGCCCCACCCGCCGGAATTGTCACGGTCAGCGGAGCCGACAGCACTCCCTCAGGCAATACCGCGATTTGTACGACTTGTGGTTGATTCGTCACTCGATCACGGCTGACGGTGACGTACGTCACAGGGTTGGGACCGCCTTCAGATACTCTCTCGGCCGAGACCACCAGAGAGAGTTGCGGTACATCGCTCATCTCAACAACGAGCGGTCGTTCCACGGGCCGCAAACCCGGGGCCGTCGCTGTTAGCGTAATTTCGTGTTCCATTTCGACGTGGTCGTCGTCAATTGCCAACACGGTCACCGGCAACGACTCCAACGCGCCATGCGGGATCACGATCGTGGCAGGTAGCAACAATTGCCCCAATTCGGAGATGTTCATGCGAATGACGAGATCGTCGGTCGACGTTCGTTCACGGCGAATGACGAACTGAGTTGATGCGCCTTCCTCAAGCCCCTCGGCCGCGATGTCAAGAGCCAATCGTTCAAGTGTCGTATCGATGACGGAAACAAGCGCCTGCCCGACTTCGATCTCAGGGCCGGAGGCCGAAATGGTAACCAACTGGTTGCCATCCGGCGTGGCGTCCGGGTGAACCGTGATTTCGAATGCCGCCGCGGATTGTCCGGCCGGGATGACCACTTGCGATGGGACGGTCAATTCCGAGGGATCGCTGCTCACGAGCGTGACCACCAGCGACTGCGCGAGGTCGCCATTCCGCGTCACCAGGCCGCGCGTCGCAGGGTTGGCAGCGTCTTCGCGCAGTTGCGCTTCGTTGACAGTGATGGTCAACGCGCCCAGCACGTCGACTACGGTGTCCGAAATTGCCACGTTGTTGACGCTGTCGCTTTCGATGACATCGGTACGCAACCGCGCCAGGACAAAGTAGGGGCCCGAAACGCCGGTCGTTGGAATGGATAACGGTGCCAACCGCACGGCCGAGTCCGCTCCCAGCGGACCTGTGAAGGGAACCATCGCCATCAGCCGATCGTCATCCGGCGTGTCGGTCGCCGCGTCGCGCGAGAAGTAAAAGTCGACGAAGCCTCCCTCGCCCGCCAGCAGATCGCGCCCCAGGCTACGCAGTGTGTACTCCACGGTCGTCGAACCACCGGGCAATGCGAATTCCGTCGCGGTCACTTGCTCGATCAACACGTCAGGCAGTGTTGGACGCGTGATCGTGATCGGGTCGCTTGCCAGATAATTGTTCTGCTCGTTCGCTTCGAGCAGGTTGTTGTGGGCATCTTCCTCGATGATCAATCGATACTCGCCGGACGCCAGCCCCTCCGCGAGCGGCAAGTTGACCTCCAGTTGATTCGTGTAAGGCTGACCGGGAATCAGCGTTCCTGACGAACCGGCGACGTCGCCCAGCACGATATCAGCATTGTCTCCGGATTTCACGAGGACGTCGTCGCGAGACAGCCACACGCGCACCGTCCAACTGCCGCGTGTATTGGCGTCACCCGAGTTGATGCCATACCAAAGCGGTCGCAGCGACTCGCCAAAGTTGGCCGACGCGGGAAGTCCGAAACGCCGCAATTCCGCAAAGGAGCCAACTTGCAGATCCGGCAGCGCGATCGTCACATGACTGACGGACGGCGCAGCCATGGGATTACCCAACTCATCCGTAATCCCAGGTCCCACGGTCAATGTGTATTCGCCGTTCGCGCTCGTCGTGTCGACGTTCAGGCGAATATCGCGATCGGTGATGAACGAGTAGTCTTTGATTTGCACGACGCCAGTCGGGCCAATCAACGAGAACGCGTCCAATGGCGCGTTGCCAATCCGCTGATCGAAACTGACGTCAATCGTAGTCAGCGGCGAATCGATCGTCCCACTGGGCGATACGCCAATGACACGAGGCCCCGTCTTGTCGATTGAAAATCTTCCCTGATACGCAGCGATCATGCCGTTGCCGGACAGATCGCGCACCTCGGGCCCGATCGTCACGGCATAGGTTCCTTCGGCCGCTAACTCCGGAACGTGAACTCGATACGTTCGTTCACCCGTCTGCTCCAGAGCGTCGTCAGGAAGCCCGACACGGCCGTCCGGTCCGAGAATAACGACATCGTCCACGTCAAAGTCGGTCACGGGCTCGCTAAACGCGAGCTCGAGCACCGTCACATTGGTATTCCGCGCTCCCAATGGAGTGAACGCCACCACGCTCGGCCCGGCCACGTCCGGCACGAGCGTCACGTTAACGCGCTGCGCCGCTGGCATCACGTTGCCGGCCACGTCCGAGATTTGCGGGCCGATCTCGAAGTAGTAATCTCCGCCTGCCGTCTGCGTCGCAAACGTCAACTCGTACGTATTGCCGCCGACATGCGACACCGCCACGCCCAGAATCTCACCCTGCGGCCCGAACAGCCGGACATCCGCCGCGTCGAATGTGCTAAGCACGTCTCCGTCGAACAGGATCGTGTGCCTAGACCACGGCGATGAAACCACCGCGGAGTCAGGGGCAACCTGAGGCGGCAGCGTATCAATGGCGTACGACAATCCAGCCGTAACCTGCCCACCTACGGCCGGCGCAAAACGGGCGACGGCCAGGTAGCTGCGATCCGCCAGCGCGGGCGAAGTGAAGCGAACTACGCCAGCTTCTGGATAAAGCACGCGCTCGTCGATAATGCCGTCGTTCTGAAAGTCCAGCGCCAGCAACCCGGATTTGTTGAACGCAATCTCGAACGTTGGCGTCGTGTCGTTGGTGACGTTGTCGGTCGCGACATTCGAATCGCTTTCGGGAATCAAGTCCAAGCTGATCGTTGCCGCCGCGGTATTAAGGGGTAAGTCCGCGACATAGTCGCCGCCTTCCAGCAAGTTTCCGGCGAGATCCTGGACGCCGTTCGGCGCATCGCCATTGATGGTGAGTTGATACAACTCGTCGGCTAGCGGCGAATCCATCATCAGTACGACGCGACCCGTCCCGGGGTCGAACGTGATCTGCGTGATTCGATCGCTGACATCAATGTCGTTGACATTGCCGATCACGCCGTCGCCGCCGGAAGCCAGCAGGGCGTAGTTGTCATGCGCCGTCGCCCAGCGAGGGTTAACGCCGCCCTGATCGAGATAGTCCACGACGATGGAATTCGGTTGGATCGCGATGCCGGTCACCACGGGACCAAATTCGTCGGAGTCCACCGTGATGATCCGCTCCGTGGATTCCGGCATCAGATTGCCGGCAAGGTCCGCGATGTTCGGCCCCACGATCAGACGATAGTTGCCGGCAATCACCTGCGGCGCGAATTGGAGTAGATACTCGTATTCGTCGATTTCGACGATCGTGAGCTCAATCGGCGCGCCCGCTGTGTCGAACAATGCGACGTTACCGCTCAATGACGCGCCGATGACGGGCTTCTCGAAACTGAGCTTGTATTCTGACCAGGCGGCCGCCACCTCAACTTCGCCCGGCAAGAGTCGTGGCGGAAGCGTGTCGACGGTCACGCCCACTAGGGCCTGGGTGACGCTGCCGGACGCCGGCGTGAACGTGGCGGTGATAAAAAACAGGCCGTCCGAGTCGAAGCGTCGCGTGACTTGAAAGGTTCGCGGCGTGGGCACAAACCGCGATTCGTCTGGAATTTGGTCGCCATTAAAGTCAATATCCACGCGGCCGATCTTGTTCACGGTCACGTCGTACGTGACGTCGCGAAGGCGCGTGAGATTGTCGCCGGCGATTCCTGTATCGCTCGCCGGGGCCAGTTGCATGGATACTTGAGGAAAGCCTGTTTCAATCGCAAACGCGCCAACAAAATCATCGCCGCCATTGCCATCGCCGTCACCATCCAGCGGCGAGCCGTCGAGTCCCTGCAGTCCGTTCGCGCCGGCGTTCACCGTGAGTTGGTAGTAGCCGTCCGGGAGCGCGTCGCCGCTGGAAAGCGGCTGATAGCGGACATTGGCCTGGCTGTAGTTGTAGAAGCCGACGCGTCCCGGTCCGAGTGGCGCAGGATCGTCGAACTCTCGCGACCACACAACCTCGCCGCCGTCGGCGTGGCGGATCGTAATCGCGATCTGCCCGTCGCTCGCGTAGTCGACGGCGAAATCGTAGGCGACGCCATCCTGCCAACCCGTCGACGGGCCCACCGCGAGCACGTCGATAAACGGATCGCTCGATTCCAGATTCCACAGATCGGGGCGCTGCAAGGATCCGCCCGTTCCCGTGATCTTGGCGAGCTTCAGGCCAGCCTCGGCGCCGCCTTGCGACGTTTGCTTCCAACTGACCAGATAATACTGATCAGGCAATTGGGTCTCCGCATGTTGTCGAAAGCCGAAGACGAATCCGATGATGTCGTCGTCGCCGGCGGCGTCCACAACCTGCAATCGCCCTTCGAAGCGGCTATTCACCAGGTCGAAGTCGCTCACAAAGAACGACATCGCGCCATTGATGTCCTGCACCACGCTGTCGCCGTCGACGCGCCACTCGCCGAACAGTCCGCCCGGAAAGCTGTAATCCACTTCGCTCCAACGCGACAGGTCGACCGCCGACGACAGCCCGATTTCCGTGGCGCCCGTAACGTACTGCGGCAGCACGCGAAACGCCTGATCGTCGCCGCCGCCGACCAGGCGATCGGCGCCCAGATGCAACAACTCATAGTTCGCCGCGTCGCGAGCGCCTGCGTCGAGCACCGGATCCGAGAGCGTCAGTCGAATATTCGAAACCGTCTCATGAACCGTTCCGGTCGGCTCGTACGCCGTGACGAATGGGCTGCCATCAAGCAGATGCCGCGCCTCGAGCGTCTCCAGGCGATTGATCGCGCGGCGACGGGTCGCTTCACGAGGGGACGTACGTTGCGGGTGAGTGCGGCGAAGTCTCATAGCGGAGAATAAGTCCAAGGTGGAGAGGCTCGCAGACAAAAAATGGCCGATAGCACAGCGAGCGCCGACATGCCGGCGTCGCCACCGCCGGCTAGCCAGAAACGGGGCGAGGCGACATGGAATGCCGGGCGCGGCACGCGCAACCCGCCAGAGCGGCGATCACGAGGAGCACCACTGTGCTTGGCTCGGGCACGGCGTTCGCACGTCCCATGGCCACGCGTCCGAAGTTGTTGCGCACGTCATTCAGGTCCGATACATCCACGAAACCGTCCCGGTTTGCGTCTCCCGCGATGCCAGCCCCACTCAACCCGAAGTTGTTGCGTACGGCGTTGAGGTCCAAGATGTTGACCCGCCAATCGCCGTTCGTGTCACCGGGCATGCTGTCCGTCAACGCCAGGGTTCCGTCGCCGAAAGGGACGGCCAGAATCTCGTCGCCAAATAGCTCATTGAGATGCTTCATTTCGCCATCGAGCCAGGCGTACACGTTCACGTCATTCAGCACGAACGTCGAACCTTCCTGGATGAACAGTCCGTCCAACCCGCCGAGTCCGAAGAGGTACATCGCCTCGTAGCGATTTCCATCGCG
>JALHLM010000107.1:0-4260 GCA_022844585.1 Pirellulales bacterium
AGCAGCGTCAGCCGGCGCGCCGCACCTGGCACCGGTCCGCGTGATTGATTCATTGGGGATCGCCCCGACATGCCAACTACCTCGAAGGATTTACACCGACCAGTCGCCGCTTTGAGTAGCACCGTCGCTTTGCTGCGACGTCTGTGCTCCCTCGCTGGCGCGTCGGGCTAGTGTGCGTTGTTCGTACCTATTTGAATGCTGATTCCGGAACCTTGATATCGCCCAAATCTTCCACGCCATCGGCCGGGATGGTGAGTTTGAAGCGCCCGCCATTCCAACCGCTCTTCGCCACGAGACCGCCGCCTGAGCCGCCGCCGACGCGCTCGTGCCAGACCATGAACTCAATGTTCTCGCCAGCCGGCAAATCCTTCATCTCGAACGAACCGTCCGCGCCGCTGACTGCGACATAGCCGTCCGCCCGCGGAAACATAAAGCCTTTCATCCAGGGATGAATGCTACATGTCACCGGAAACGGTGCGTTTTGGGATTTCTTGAACGTCACTGTCGTTGAGCCGCCTCCCGGCAACTGCGGATTGAAATTCGCATCGCCCGGCGGGCTTCCGGCGGTGTTGTGAGCTTTGGGATCACTGTTGAGAATCTTGACCGGCTGTCCGGTCCGCGCCGTGAGCACGTGCGTGAGGAAAAGGCACGCCTTTTGATCGAAGAGCGCTTCCTCAGTCGGCGTCTCGGGATTCTTCACGCGACTGACTTTGCGAGCGAACACCACGACGTTGCTGATACCATTACTGGCAGGATCGACAACCAACGAGAGATCCGGCACGCTGTCGCCGCACATGTCGGCGTCTTTGCCGCCGGTGCTGACGCGGCCGATCGCCGGCGCCGCGCCTTCAAACAGAAACCGCCCTTTCAGTCCGCCCCAACCGGTGCCGGTCACCGCGGCTTCGCCTGCCGCATCGCTGCCGGAGCCTGCGCCCCCTTCGCGAATCGCGGTGACGATCTTCGCCACTTCGGGATCATCGAAGTTCACCGCCGGATCGAGCGTTACGCGGCGCTCGCAGCCAGCGACGCAGACCAGCAGCGTCAACAAGAGGCCGAAAGTGGTTTTCGAGAAGCTCATACCGTCAACATCTGAGAAAGATATCAAATGCCCGAGGCGCATCGCGCCTCGGGCCGTGAATGCCGCGTCAACTACTTCTTGCTGAACAACTTCGCGTCGAGCTTCACGACGCCGAGGTCGTTTTCGCCCGCCTTGATTTCCATTTCGAACTTGCCCTTCGGCCAGGCCTTCGTGTCGACCCAGCCACACTTCTCGTGCCAGATGCCGAACTCATGCTTGCCAGCCGGGATGTTCTTCAACTCGACCTTGCCGTCGACCGGCGTGACCACGGTGTAAGGATTGTCACGCACAACGACGTAACCCTTCATCCACGGATGGATGTTGCAGCTCACGGGCACCGGCAGGTTTTGTTTCTTCTTGAACGTGTAGTTCAGCGTGGCGTTCATCGGCAACAAGGGATTAACCGCCTTGTCACCGAGCGGGGCCATGTTGCTGTTGTGCCCGACTTCGTCGGCGTTGTGCAGTTCCAGGGCTTGCTTGGTGAACCAGATCGCCGTGACATGTGGCTCGAAACGGCAATTCACATTGTCGAACCGAAGCATCGGCGCAGCCGCGGCCGCGACTTCCGGATGGACGTCCTTCTCGTCGACCTTGCTGCGAATGAACAGCACGACGTTGGAGATCCCTTTCGTCTCGGGGTCGACGAGCAACTCCTCGTTGACCAGCATTTTCGGGCCGCAGAAGGCCTGGTCCTTGGTCACTACCAAGGCTTCCGGCTTCGGTGCTTCGCCGTCGAACAGAATCTGCCCGGTCAGGTTGCCGTATTCGGCCCCTTGCGCGGCGGCCGCCATCAGGCCCAATAACGCTAGCGATTGCCACGAAGTTCGTTTCATCGTCAAACTCTTTCTCCCTCCAAGGCCCGCCGCATCTTGCCAGCGAACATTGATTTGAATTGGCCGCGCCCTGCATGATTCCCTGGGCGCGAACGTAGCACGATTCGAGACGACAACGAGAGAATTCGCTGCGAATTCTCAGGGCGGCGGATGGCGGGTTGCCTGCTTGCCGCCCGGCTGGTTGATACTCCCGAATTCTACGTCATGCCTGGTTAAACGACCATTGCCCGCCATGGAGACGCACAACGGTCGCGCGTTAGTTGTTTGCTTCACTGCCCGAATCGGTCGGCGCCACCGGCGGCGCGACGATCTGGTCCTTGTACGAATTCTTCGACTTCATGAACGTGTCGTAGTTCAGCAACAAGTCCACCACCCCGTCCAACTGCTGCTGGCTCGTGCCGGGGAACAAGTTCTGCGCTGATTCCTGATTGTGCGGGAAGTTGACCGGCATGCCCGTGTACGGCAGCAGCCGTTTCGGGTTGGCGATCCAGCGGACCGTGAAGTCCGGCCGCATCCGCTGATACACGCGTTCCAAGTTCGGCGCGAGCGCCTTGGGATCACCGGGCGGAATGTAATTCCCGAGCAGATGGCACTTCACGCAGAAGTTCTGTCCGTCCATCACGATCTTCATCGCGTCCTGAAGACGTTCCGGGCGCGCTTGCTCGGCGGTTTCCAGATGCGAGGTCTGCAACCTGGGGCTGAATTCCGTTGGATACGCCGCGTCATCCACGGCCGCAAAATACTCGGCCAGGATCCGCGCATCCTCGGACGACATGTGGAAGTTCGGCATCCGCAACACGGTCGCCGGACGGATCACATATGGGTTCAGCAAGAACTCATACAACCAATCGCTCTGCACCTTCTTCCCTTCGCGCACCAGCGGCGGCGGCAGCCAACCCCAGGCGTCGGAGGCCTTGGCGGCCGGGTTCGGCCCGGCGCGTTCCGTCGTCAGCGCGATCGGATGCAGATATTTTGCAAAGTCGCCGCCGTCCGACGGATACTTCGCCGTCACCAACTGCGGTTGGATGCCCACGTCGGGGCCGCCCACCGCGAAGACGTGACCTTCGATCGCCACGTTTTCCCACTGCGTGAAGTAATTCATCATCGCCTCGCCCGAGGCGTCTTCCGTCTCTTGAACCTGATCCTCATCGGTCAACAGCGGCATGCCGGTGACCGTGGCCGTGCCATGCACCTTGCCGGGCGGCTTCTTCGACGCGGCAATCTGCTCCGGAGTGAAGTGCGGTTCGAGGAACGCATAGTCGTCCCAGGCCGCGGTCAGGTCGTTGTTCTCGGCAAACCACTTGGGATCGTAGTTGAACTTCCAGGTCTCCATGCCCAGCATGTGGCAGCCGCCGCAGTTGTATTTCTGCAGCACTTCGCGTCCCTTGAGGATGGCCAATTGCCGCGCGTCGGGCTTGTAGACGAACTGCTCCGCCGGCGGTTCGGCGACCAGCCCGAGGACGAACGTCATCAACTGCTCGACTTGCTCGTCGGTGAAGTTGAACTTGGGCATCCGCAGACGTTCGAGGTACGTCTTGTTCTGCGTCTTCTTGTAGTCGTAGCTGCGGGGGGCTTTGAGCTTCTGCCACAAGAACCCTTCGCGCTCGTGCCCTTCGAGTTTCTCGACGAAGTATGCGGTGTCCTGATCAAGCCGATCGAGATCGATGCCGTGATGCGATTCCTCGCCCTCGTGTGAAACTTCGCCGTGGCTGAATCCACCCTTGTCCCGGGGTGTATTCTCCAGGAACTGCACGACCTGTTCGAAGGCCAGCTTCGAAGTTTCCTTGCGGCCCCAATCAGCGAGCCCGGTACCGATCGGTTTCGCGTCTTCGTAGCCTGGGATGTCGTGGCAGCCGGTGCAACCTTGCTTGGTGATCGTGCGGCGGCCGATGTACATGAGCCGCTTCGGCATGAGCAACTTATCGAGCGCTTGCTCTCGCAGCGCTTGCTCTTCTTTGTTCTCGCTCTCGGGAGGAAGTGCCGCCTCTTCCGCGTCGGTGATTACCAACTCGACTTCATCTCCCTTCAAGTCGCCCTGAAGCGATTCCGGGATTCCCTTTTTCACGAAATCATCCGCCTGCGATTTCGTGAACGAATTCTGCAGATGAATGAACGCGAGTTCCTTTAGAGCGCTCTCATTGAGCGCCGGTGCCGCTTCGATGGTCTTGCCTTGCGATGACAACAAGTACGCGGTGATATCGGCCGCGGGATCGCTCACCGCGCCGTCGGCCGCCGTGATCGGTTCCAAGAACAGATTCGGCATTACCGTTCGCACGTGATAATGATTCGGCTCGCGGACCCAGCTATAGAGCCACTGCTTACCCTTTTCGCCCGTCAGCTTCGAGCCGA
>JALHLM010000107.1:4270-13589 GCA_022844585.1 Pirellulales bacterium
CCGAGATCGGCCAGGTTCGGGCCTTGGTTCGCCACGAACGGCTTCGGGAAGTCGGGATGCTCATGGCAGGTCAAGCAACCACGCACTTGGAACAACTGCTTGCCGCGCTCGACGTCGGGTTCCGCGGTGACGCCCGACCAAGGTTCGACGTACTCGAACTTCTGCGTCTTATCGAGCAAGTAGTGCGTCAGCGCGGCGATTTCGACCGGCTCGAATTTCTGGGCATCGGCGAGGCCTTCGACGCCTTCGCCCAGGTGTTCGTGCAACCCGAAGATGCGGGGCATCTTCGATGTGGGGCGGAAGTCCCAGGGATTGCGGATCCACGAGTAAAGGAACTTTTGATCGAGCTTGTGGCCAACGTAACGCAGGCTTGGGCCGACCTTGCGTAGCTCGCCGGGCGTGGCGTCGTCGGCGCCCAGAATCCCGGCCATGGCTTCGGTTGTCTTGCTCAACTGCGGCGCCGCGGCATCTGCTTCGGCAGCGTCTTCGCCTTCCGCCGCGACTGGCGGCGCGAATGAAGCGCGAATCAACTCCGCGAGTTGCTTGCGCGTCTCCACCACTTCCGGTTCATGCGCGACGTCTTGCGCGAGCTGACGCATCTCCGGGCTGATGCCCTCATCGGCCAACACTTGCTGCGCGGCCGCGTAGTACGGCGGTTCCGCCCGCATGTCCGGGCCATTGCGTTGCTCGGGCGTTTTGTAGCCGTTAATTTCGTGGCAGCCGAAGCAGCCGTAGTCTTGAATGATCGCGTGGCCAGCCATCAACTTCGGCGCGGGCGGATCGGGGAAACGTTTGCTGGGCTGCAACTCGACGACTTCGTGGTGGCACTTCAAGCACATGCTTTCGGTGAACCGCGCCGGCGTCATCGGGAAGATCCAATGATGGTTGTTGAACCAACCGTGCTTGTCGGTCCATTCCTTCGCTTGTTGCGGCGTGTTCGGCGTGTGCGACGTCCATTTGAACGTCGTACCGTTGCCCTGGCCGTCGTGACAGATCGTGCAACCCATCTCGCCGCGCTTGTGCGGACTGCCGGGGCCGACAAACAGGTCGAGCCGAGGATGCGACGCATACGGCTGCGGCATGCCGCGCTTGATGGTCAACCCGAGCGGCTTGCCCCAACTCACGCTGCCGCCGATCAATCGCGCGACTCCGTCGGCGCGTCGCGTGATCGCGGCGTCATCGATCTTGGCAATCACGTCGCCGGGCTCTAATCCCGCCGCCGCGGCCGGCGTTTCCGGCCAGACAACGCTGATGGTGACATCGCCGGGGCGAGCGCCTTCTTGCGCAACTTGCATGCCATAAGCGATCCGCAACTTGTCGGCTTCCGTCAACTCGGCAGCCGCCGGTTCTTGCGTCGCAGCGGGAGTGGTCTCAGCAGGTAATGCGCTGGTTTCGCTCGCTTCCGCGGCCGGAGCGGCACTCGCCTCCGCGGTGGGCGGAGCGGCGGGCGTCGCCAGGCTGACCGTCATCAGGTGTTCGAGCGGATAGGCAGGATCCGAAGCGGTGCCCGGCGCAGTCTTGTCGATGGCTTGATGACACGTGGTGCAGCGATCGAACCGCGCCACGTCGCGGAAATTGTTGTTGATCGTCAGCTTCGGCAGCCAAATCTGGTCCGGTTTCAACGGCCCCATGAAGGCGTCGAGAATCGGCATTTCCAGGAGCGACTTGCCGGGATTCGCAGCACGTTCGTATGCGATGTCTTGCAAGCGCTTGATCGACCCCAGGTGATCGTCGAGCTTTTTCTCCGCGGCGATGACCGGCGCGTTGATTTCGGTGACGATTTTCTCGAGCGCCAGACGATGCGTCTTGGCCACTTCGTTCGCCAGCGTCAATTCCGCGGCGACGGCCTTCACGCGATCGACTTCCTTTTGACGCTTCTCCAAATCCGCCGCCGGCAACCCATTGTGAACGCCCAGGTCGTAGTCACTACGCACCTTGTCCAGCAATGATTTCTCGACCTTCAACCGCGTGGCCGAACTGTTCTCGCGGAATTTGGCGTCGGCGAGGAAGGAGTACATCTCTTCCAGCAACGCCGTGCGGCCGGCGCGAACCGCTGCTTCATCGGCGCTGGAGTTCGATGCTTCGGCATACGCTTCCGCCAAACCACTCAAGTCCGCTTCGACACCTCGCCGTTTCGCGTCCGCGGCCAATTCACTTTCGAATCGGGCGACCAGGTCGCCGTTCGGCCGCATCGCCTCGGCGGCCGCGATCTCTGCTTCCAGCTTCTCCGTCTCCGCCCGGAATTGCGTCGTTTCCTCCGCGTTCAAGCGCCAGTCGATGAACTTAGTGTCGATATCGCGCATTTCGCGCTGATAGCTCTTCCACTCGCGATTGTGATCCGCCGCGAGCATCCAGATCGTGGCGCCCAACAGCACCACCGCCGACACGCCGAATACGACGTGCATCAGCTTCAGGTCGCGGGCAATCGATTCTGTCGAGGGCATGGGGAGGGGGTGGAGGAGTAAAGGAGAATAGGAGTAAAGGAGAATAGGAGTAAAGGAGAATAGGAGAACAGAATTAAAAGAGGACGAGGTGAACTGGAGCAAACGTCTGCGCTATGAGACTTCTCTGCTCCTTTTCTCCCTTACTCCTCTCTTCTACTCCCCCCTCCTCCTAAAAATTCAAGAAGTATTCCGGAATGCTAATGATGTACTTCAGGTTGAAGCTCCAGCGCAGGACCATCTTCAGCGGCAGCGCGATCATCAACAGCAGCAAGTTGCTCATCAGCATGTAGCGAATAAAGCCCATTTTCACGAACATCGAACGAAACACCGTGGCCGCCATCAGCGGCGGCAGCGCCACGAGGTAGCCGATCACCAACACGAAGCCCAGCCACTCCCGTTGCAGGATGTACCACAGCTTCATCATGGCGCCGGCGCCGGTGGGCGCCGTCGGCAGCCCCTGGCCCATCACCTTGATCCAGAAAATATCCGACAAGTTGATGTTGTTCAGGGCTTCAACTTTGTGTGAATCCCAGAATTCATACGGCCCAAAGAAGTTCCAATTCGGCCCGCGCAGGAACGTCCCGAGTACGATCAGCGTGATCCAGAGATCGAGGAAGCCGATCTGGAACACGAGGTAGCTGAACGGCCGTTGCGCAATCGTGTAGTAGCCATTCCCCTTCTTGTTGTAGTCCAGGAAGGGAATCAGGATCAGCCCGCCGATGACCATGCTCGGCAGCACGACGCCGGCCCACCACGGATCGTAATAGACGAGCATTTCCTGCAGGCCGAGGAAGTACCACGGGGCCTTCGACGGATTCGGCGTCTTCACCGCGCTGGCGGGCTCTTCCAGCGGAGCCTGCAACAGAATCGCCCAGATCATCAGGATCGCCGTCAAGGCGACCATGCAAATCAGTTCGGTATAGACCAAGTCGGGCCAGACGAGGACCTTTTCTTTTTCGTCCTCCATCGCTTCCAGCGGCGGCAAGCCTTGCTTGTCGCGCTCGTCGTTCTGCACGGCGCGGTAGGTGGCCAGCCAGGTGAAATAGCCCACCAGGAAGATCATCGCCACAATCGGCACGTTGTCCGGCTTGCCGACGATGCTGAAGAAGTTCGAGTCGGCCATCGAGAGGCCCATCAGCACGAGCGAAGCATTGAGCATCGCCCAGGCCACCAGCGGCTGGCTGAAGAATTTTCGGCCGACGAACAACACGACGAGCAGGACCGTGGTGCCGAGCGTGTAGGTCACCGGCCCGGAGAGATTGTTGATGACCGCTTTCACGCCCGCCGGCATCTCAGGCGGCATGCCGCCCATCGCGGCGGCAGCCACCATCGCCAGCAGGGCGACAAACGCCGTCAGGGCGATCGCCGTACCGGTCTGCTTCAGGCGCTGCCAGACGTACAACGCGGCGATGCTGTTCATCAGCGCCAGCGCGATGTAGAACACCCCCAGGCCGTGCGCCACGTTTGCGAGATGGGCTTCAGGACTAACGTGCATGACGCATCAACATGAGGACTGCGTGACTGGGAGCCGGAAGCGTTCGCGCCCGGAGTAAACTCGCTCGATCCTGCTTACAGCGGCCCACTGATGCCGCCGTCCTTGCGTACCCGCCAGAAGTGAATCGCCAGCAGCAGCGAGACCACCAGGGGAATCGCGATGCAATGCAACACGTAGAACCGATTCAACGTCTCTTCGCCGACGAACCGCGCGCCCAGCAAGCCGAACCGCGCGTCCGAGGCGTTCGTGATCATATTGATGCCGCCGATTTCCAGCAGCTTGGCGCCCGGCCCTTCGTGCCCCAGGATCGGCGTGGCGCGGGCCATGTTGGAACCGACCGTGATGGCCCAGATCGCCAATTGATCCCACGGCAACAGGTATCCGGTAAAGGACAACAGCAGCGTCAACAGGAGCAAGATGACGCCCACCACCCAATTGAACTCGCGTGGAGGCTTGTAACTGCCGGTCAAAAACACGCGATACATGTGCAGCCAGACCGTGATCACCATCGCATGCGCCGCCCAGCGATGGAGCTCGCGCATAATGCCCAGCGAGGCCACGTCGCGCAGCGCGGTGATATCCTGAAACGCCCACTCCAAGGTGGGGCGATAGTAGAACATCAACAACACGCCGGTGACCGTTTCGACCAGAAACAGGAAGAAGGTCACGCCCCCCATGCACCAGGTGTAGCTGAGCGCGATGCCCTGCTTCTTGATCGACACTGGGTGCAAGTGCAGGAAGAAGTTCGTCAGCACCACCACGATGCGATTGCGGCGATCCACCGGCATCGGATGCCGAAAGACGCTCTTCCAAGCCTGCGAATTACGAATCGTCTCGCCGATCGACATGATGAGGAAACGTCAGAAGTGGAACGGATGAATGATGAACGAAAATGAAATCGATCGAAGATTCACGATCGCAAAATCATACGGCGACTAGACCGGGACAAAACAGGCCGCATCCGACCACTGCCCCAACTCTTCCTGAAACAACTTGCTTTTGTCGACTTCGAGTTGCCCGTCGTCGGCCAGGCGGATCGCATAGCGTTCCAGCGGCCGCGGCGCGGGGCCCTCGAAGTTAATCCCATCCTTGTAAAAGCCGCTGCCGTGACAGGGGCATTTGAATTTCTGTTCGCCGTCGAGCCAGTTAGGCGTACACCCGAGGTGAGTGCAGACCGACTTGAGCGCCACGATTTGCGGCTGCCCGTTGTACTCGGCATTGACGACCCAGACGCCGAACTGCGCCTTGAACTTTTCGTCCACGCTGCCCGGTGGAAAGTTGGCCGGAAAGCCGACCTTGAAGCGACTCGGCGGCTCGGTCAGCACGTTCGGGAACATGAACCGAGCCAGGGCGAGCGACCAGAGTCCGCCCACGACGGCCATCGAGGCGAAACCCAGGCCCATGGCCGTGCCGAGCATGACGGCCAGGAAGCTACGACGGTCTTCGTCCGCCGCAGCGGCCTTCGGCTGCGCATAAACCGGCTTGGCCGGCATCGGCGGCGCGACGATCTTTTCCTTGGCTGGCTTGGCGGCCGGCTCCGCAACCTTGGCGACTGCCTCTGATTTGCTCACCGGACCAGGCCGAGCGGCGGTTCGGGCAGCAGCCAGAATGCTCGACGTATCTACGGTGCCAGCTGCGGCTTCGGATTTCTTCGCTGCTGGTTTTGCGGCGGCGGGCCTCGCTTCGGCGGCAACAGGCGCTTTGGCTGGCGCTTCTGGCTTCGGAGCGGCAGGCTTGGCAGCCGGCGCGGCGGCAGCGCCCGGTTTTTCACCACGGGCGGCGGCCAGCATCTCGGCGACACTCATTTTGCCGGCGGGGGCGGGCTTCGGCTTGGGCTTTTCGGCCGGCGCAGCGGCGTCGGGCGCGGACGCCTCGACGGGCGGGGCCGCTTCCGCAGGGGGCTCCGGCTTGACTGCCGGCGCATCGCCCCCTTGGCTGTCTTTTTTCCGCGCAGCGGCCAGGATATCGGCCACCGACATCTTCTTTGGGTCCGCCATGGATCAACTCACCTTGCCACGAATGTTCGTCGTGGCGCCCGCACCGACCATGGAGTGCCTAGTATCTTCCAATTTCGCAAGTCCTTTCACTGCATGGACTTGCTACCTTGATCGACAATCTAAGGAGGGCTTGTGACATTTTTCACGAACTCGCCTACAGATTTATTACAATCGGCCTCCGAGTTGTCAACTACCCTGACGGAGGATTCATCCTCCCAGGGGCCAAACGCCGGCACAGCTTAACGCCTTACAATCATTGCGCCGAGTGGCTCGCCGCGTACCAACTGGCCAAGGGTCGAGGCGCTGGCGCCGCCTCGGTGGAATTCCCTTCTTTTCGGTTGAACTTGCCGTCTAATGGAATCTGATCTTCGGTTTCAAGCTTTGGCCGCGCTCCTGACGAACGACCCGAGCCGTCGCGGCGTCGCCGGATTGCGCCCCTGGGGCGCGAAATCCGCCGCGGATGCTCTGCGCGACGCAGCGGAAACCCTCCTCACGCGCTGCCGCCATATCGCCATCGTGACGGGATTCTATATTCCCGCCGCAAATCCCCCCGCAGCGGAAACCGACGGCCCGCTTGGCGCACTTGCCCTGGCGCATGCCCTGAACTTGAGCGGCAAGGTCGTTGATCTCGTCACGGATCACTACGCCGCGGCAGTCTTGGAACAAGGCTGCGACATCCGCGATTTGCGTACAAAGATCTATCTGTTGCCGGAGTACCTTGAACACAAAACGGACTTTCGGTTAGCGCGGACCATGTCGTTCGACATTGCAGGCGCATCGCAGCGCTGGGACGCCCTCATCTCGATCGAACGCGCAGGGCCGTCTCATGACGCGCAATCGGCGCTCCGCGGCGCGATCGACGAAGAACAAGTCGCCTTACTGTTCGACGCCGAAGTCCCGCCCGAACATCGCGATCGACGTCACAACATGCGGGGCGAGATCATCGACGACGTTACTCCGCCGCTAGATGAACTCTTCGAGGGAATCAAGGCGGCTCGTCCCGATGTCTTCACTCTCGGCATCGGCGACGGCGGCAATGAAATCGGCATGGGCTGTTTCCCATGGGAACAATTGCGCTCGGCCATCCAACGCGGCCCCGGCGCGCAAATCGCCTGCCGCATCGCCACCGACGAAGTCATCACCGCCGGCATCAGCAACTGGGGCGCCTATGCGCTCATCGCAGCGATGGGAATCCTTGATCCCAAGCTGCCCGTGCGCGAGATTCTAGACGTCGACTTCGAAGGAGATATCCTCAAACGCCTGGTGGCCAAAGCCGGCGCGGTGGATGGCGTCACGCTGAAGCGCGAACCCACTGTCGACGGCGTATCAAGCGAGGATTATTTCGCCATGATGCGCGAGATAGGAAGCGTTTGAATCGTCTGTCTCATCCCTCCGTGTTCTCCGTGCCTCCGTGGTGAACTTCGCGCACCACGCCCAGGTCGCGGAGTTTCGCCAGGCACTCGTCGCGTTCGCGGCAGGTTTTCAGGTTCGCCCAACTCGGGTCCTGCACTGCGAGGAAATCAGCTTCCTCGGCCGCGCGGCCGGTCGTAGCGACGCGCTCCGAGAGGCGACGAATCACCTCGCGATCAAGCCGCGTCAGATGCGTCGCTTCGACGCGGTAATCGACGAATGCTTCCCACGCCAAGGGAAAGAGCGGCGCGACGATCTGCTCGCCCACGGTCCGCGCGTATTCGCGAATCTCGAACTGCGCGTGGCTGTCCATCCGCAGCGCGAGAAAATGCAGCAGGTTGTGCAAATCGACCTTCCAATACGCCTCGGTGTAGGTCGACAGCGGCAAGTCCTTCCGCGCCTGTTCGCGCGCCACGCCTTGCTCGATCCGTTGCTCATACAACTTGCGCGAGCTTTCCAGAAACGCCTGTTCGCTGGCGGTCAAACTGGCGCCAACATCTTCCGGTAGAAAGCCGGCGCTGCCTTGGCGGTTCTGCGAGGATTGCGTGCGCCATTCGCCGGACGTGGTGTGCTGCGCGGCGTCGATCGCCAGCGAGTAGCGCGTGCTGTATTCGTTCACGTTGGCCGTGCGGTGGCGAATCCATTGCCGCCAGCAGTCCATGGGCACGCGGACAAGGAGCTTGATCTCCACCATCTCGAACGGCGTCGTGTGGCGATGCCGCATCAGGTAGCGAATCAACCCGCGATCGTCGGAAACCTTGCGCGTCCCTTCGCCGTAGCTGACGCGGGCCGCTTGCACGATCGCCTGGTCGTCCCCCATCACGTCGACAAGACAGACGAAACCGTCGTCCAGGACCGGCAACTTCCGCCAGCGAAGTGCGTCGATTTGCCCGCTATTGGTGGTCATACAGTCCCTTTTTCCCTTCGCGGCAAACGCGACAGAATTCCTGAGTCGACAATCGTCGATTACGCGGCGGATCGCGACACCGCGACAATCGCGTCGCAGAGTCGATCAATATTGTCCGCCGTCATGCCGGCCACGTTGATGCGGCCGGAGCCCACGATATAAATCGCGTGGTCCTTTCGCAACGCCTCGACCTGGGGCGGCGTCAGTCCCGAGAACGAGAACATGCCCCGTTGCCGCGTGATGAAGCTGGGGTCGCGATCGTAGCCCCGCGCGATCAGTTTCTCGGCGAACTGCCTCCGCATCCCGTTGATGCGATCGCGCATTTCCTGGACTTCACCGTCCCATTGCACGCGCAACTTCTCGTCGCCCAGGATCGTGCTGACGATCGCCGCGCCGTGCGCCGGAGGGTTCGAGTAATTCACCCGCACGCAGATTTTCACCTGGCTGAGCGCCGTCTTCGCCGTCTCGGACGAGGCGGCCACGATGCTCAACGCGCCGACCCGTTCGTTGTACAGGCCGAAGTTCTTCGAGAACGAGCTGGCGACGAGCAATTCGCGTCCCGGCTGGCAAAGCGCCGTCAGCCCGGTGGCGTCTTCGCGCAGGCCTTCGGCGAAGCCCTGGTAGGCGAAATCGAGCAGCGGCAGAACGCCGCGCCGCTGCACCAGCGCGGCGATCGCACTCCATTGCTCCGGCGTCGGGTCGATGCCGGTGGGATTGTGGCAACAGCCATGCACCAACAGCACGTCGCCGGCCGGCATTTGCTCCAGCGCGGCCAACATCTTCTCGAAGGCCAGTCCGTTCGTGGCGGCGTCGAAATACGGATACGTCTTCACCTTCAGGCCGGCAGCCTGAAAGATGCCCGGATGATTCGGCCAGGTGGGGTCGCTCATCCAGACCGTGGCGTTGGGCGCGGCCTTCTTGAGAAAATCAGCGGCGACGCGCAGGCCACCGGTGCCGCCCGGCGTGTGCGCGGTGACCACGCGCTTGCTCGCCACGGCTTCGTGGCCGGCGCCGAACAGGAGTTCCTGCACACGCGCGGCGTAGTCGGCCGAGCCCTCGATGCCCA